>DATKCI010000099.1:0-24845 GCA_035513255.1 Piscinibacter sp.
TCGTAGCCCGGATGCAATCCGGGGTTGTGCGCACCCCGAAAGGCCCTCCCGGATTTTCATCCGGGCTACGAGTTCTGACGACATGCCAACAACGACTTCCACGCAAGCCCTCGAACACCCGCCACCGGGATGAGGGACGCACCTCATGCTGCGCCGGTATGATATCGCTCATGTCCGAAAACAATCGCACCAGCCTGCATGACGTTGCCCGCGCAGCGGGCGTCAGCCTTGCCACCGTGGATCGCGTGCTGCACGGCCGCGAAGGCGTTCGTGCCCGCACCATCGAACATGTGCAGGCGGTGGTCGAGCGCCTCGGCTACCGGCCCGACCCGGCCGCCGCCCGCCTCGCGCGCAAGAGCCGCGCGCGGCTGGTGTTCGTGCTGCCGTCCGGCACGAACACCTTCGTCGACATGCTCGACAAGCAGGTCGGGGCGGTGTCGCCCTGGTTGGCCGAGCAGCGCGCGACCGCCCTCGTCCAGCGCGCCGACGTCTTTTCGCCGGAGGCCCTCGCACGGCATCTCGCCGGTTTGCGCGATCGCTGCGACGCTGCCATCGTGATGGGACTGGACCACCCGCTGGTGCGGGCCGCGATCGACGACCTCGTCGCGCACGGTGTCGTGGTCGTCACCCTGGTGTCCGACGTGCCCGGATCCCGGCGCAGCCGCTTTGTCGGCATCGACAACGTCCCGGCCGGGCGCACCGCTGCTTCCCTGCTCGGCCGCTTCGTCGGGCCGCGCACGGGGCACGTGGGCATCGTGATGGGCAGCCGCGCATTGCGCGACCACGCCGAGCGGCTGTTCGGCTTCGAGCAGGTGATGGCGACGGAGTACGGGCACTTGCGCCTGCTGCCGCCGATCGAAGGGCACGACCTGACGGAGCGCACCGAGCCCGCGGTGGCCAAGCTGCTGCAGCGCGACGCCGACCTCGTGGGGCTCTACAGCATCGGCGCCGGAAACCGCGGCATCCAGGCCGCGCTCGAACGCAGCGGCCGTGCGTCGAGCATCGTCTGGATCTGCCACGAGCTCACACCCCACGCCCGCACGGCCCTGTTGACGGGCGTGGCAGACGCCGTCATCAACCAGGACGCCGGCCACGAGGTCCGCTCCGCGTGCCGCCTGGCACTGGCCGCGCTGTCCGGCGAACGCGTGCTGCCCGACCAGGAACGCATCCGGCTCGACATCTTTCTCCGCGACAACATGCCCTGACCGGACGGTGCGACCGGCGGACCGGGTCCGCGCCACACCGCTTCGAGGCGGCGCTGTCCGCAGCGTCGTTCGAGGGTGAAGGCAACGCACTTCAACTGCCGACGGCCCCCTATATCAGGGGAGAGGGCGCAGGAGCATTGCGAATCTCCGCTCGCCGCTGCCCAATCAGCGCTCGGAGAGCAGGTGGACAGGCTCTCTCCCAAGCAGTCGGCGCCCCACGGGGTTCATGTCCACGTTGTCCCACTTCAAGGGCAAATGCGGTCATGAAAAAGCTTCCTTCACTCCTTGCCTCTTCGATCCTCGTGCTGGCCGCGGTGTCGCCCACCCCGGCTTTCGCGGGGCAGAACGTCAACCTGGTCTTCGACGGCATCCCGTCGGCCAACGTGAGCACCCCGCCCGCAACCCAGGCCTTTGCTGACTGGTGCAGCGGCAGCTGCTTCCCGACGACGCAGTTCCCGGTCTACGACGCCACCACGGGAATCAACCGGGGCACGGCCTACGTATGGGGCAAGTCTTTCGCCTTCGGAACGGGCGGGTCCCTGTGCTTCAGCGAGTTCATCGCGTTTTCGCTGCGCGAAGGTGACCTCCACGTGGTCTCGGGCCCCAACGGCACCTGCGGCGCGCCGATCGATCCCGCGCTGAAGCCACCGCTGCATGCCGACCTGGGTGCGCTGGTCGTCATTGCGGGGGGCGGTGACGGGGTGATCGCCGGTGGCACCGGGCGATTCGAGGGTTGGACCGGCAGCTTCACCGACCGCGTCTTCGTAGGATTCGGGGCTCCGACCAGCGGCGTGGGCGGCATCATCTACTACGACCAGCTGCTCTTCAGAGTGACCGCGGAGTAGGAGCGGAGACCTGATCGCAACGTTCTGCTGCTCGCGACAAAGGCATGCCGCGGCCGGCCGAGCCGAGCGAATCCCCGATGTGAGGGGTCGTCCGGCCCGGCTGGCCTGCCAGACAATGGCTGCATGCACCAACGTGCCGTGACCGTCCTCGGCGCCGGCTTGACGGGCGCGAGCGTCGCGCTCGAGCTCGCGGGGCGCGGTGTGCCGGTCACTCTTGTCGAGCGCGACGCGCAGGCCTTCGGGCGCGCCAGCCTGCGCAACGAAGGCAAGATCCATCTCGGGCTCATCTACGCGAACGATGCGTCGCTCGCGACCGCCAAGCTTCAGTTGCAAGGCGCGCTGCAGTTCAGTGCGTTGCTGCGGCGCTGGCTCGGCCCGGCGGCAGACCGCTTGCGGGCGTCGACGCCTTTCCACTACCTGGTCGCGAAAGACTCTCTGCTGCAGCCGGACCGGCTCGAATCGCACTACGCCGAGGTCGAGGGGCTCTACACCGAGATGCGCGAACGCACGCCCGAACTCGACTACCTCGGCGGCACACCGAAGCGCCTCTATGCACGCGTCGAGCCGTCGTCGCTGGAGCCCTTCGTGCGCAGCGAGCATTTCGCCGCCGCTTTCGAGACCGCCGAGCTGGCGATCGACACCGCCGAACTCGCCGCGATGATCCGCAGTGCGATTGCCGGACATCCGCTGATCGATTTCCGGCCGCAGCATCTCGTGCAATCGGTAACGCCCGCAGGCGAACACTATCGGGTCGACTGCGACACGCCGGCGGGCCCGACGGCGATCGAGTCGCACCAGGTCGTCAACTGCCTGTGGGAAGAGCGTTTGCGCATCGACCGCAGCGCCGGCATCGAAGCCCGAGCCGGGTGGGTGCATCGGCTCAAGTACCGCGTGATTGCGCGCTTGCCCGAAGCGCTGCGCCGTGGCCCATCGGTCACGATCGTGCTCGGCCCGTACGGCGACGTCGTGGTCCGCGACGACGGCACCGCCTATCTCTCGTGGTACCCGCTCGGCATGCGCGGCTGGTCGCACGATATCGCGCCGCCGTCGCAGTGGGACGCGCCCTGCCGCGGCGACGTGCCGGCGGCGCAAGCCGAGTCGGTAACGCGCGACTTGCTGTCGGCGATCGACGCGTGGTATCCCGGCGCGGCGCAAAGCGACGTGCTGATCGTCGATGCCGGCGCGATCGTCGGATACGGCAGCTCCGACGTCGACGACCCGAAGAGCGGCCTGCACGACCGCACGCGGGTCGGCGTCAATTCACTCGCGGGCTATCACTCGGTCGACCCCGGCAAGCTGACGACGGCGCCGCTGTTCGGCAAGCTCGCCGCCGACCGCGTGATCGAGGCGCTCTAGCTCGGCTGGCCGGCGATGAACCCGCAGAACGCTCGGCCGCGCGTCGTCGCCTGCCTGCCCGCCTGGAACGCCGCGTCGTTCATCCAGCCGACGCTGGAGTCGCTGCAGGCGCAGACTTATCCGAACCTGCATGTCCTGATCTCCGACGACGCGTCGCCCGACGCCACCTGGCCGCTGCTCGAGTCGTTCATCGCCGGCAAGCCTCGTTTCACCGCGCATCGCCAGCCGGTCAACCTCGGCTGGATCGGCAACGTGAACTGGCTGCTCGATCATGCCGAAGGCGACTACGTCTTCTTTGCGTTCCACGACGATCCGCTGGAGCCGACCTATGTCGAACGGCTGGTCGATGCGCTGGAGTCGGCGCCCGAGGCGGTGCTCGCCTACACCGACGTCGTGGTCGATTTCCGCGGCGCCGACGAGGCCTGGGTCCGAACGCTCGGCTATCCCGACCTCGACCGCGTTGCGTCCGCGCGGGAACGACTTCGCATCCTCGCGCCGATGCAGGGGCTCTGGTGGATTCCGAACCGCGGCCTGTTCCGCAAGGCGGCCGCGCTGCGCATCGGGGGCATGCGCCGCCACCTGGCCGGCGAGTTCTGCGCCGATTGGCCCTGGCTCATTCATCTGAGCTTGCTCGGCGCCTTCGTGCGGGTGCCCGAGCCGCTGGTGCGCAAGGTCTGGAGCGAAGAAGGCCTGTCCAAGTCGTGGCGCTGGAGCGCCTATCGCCGCGTGTGCGTGCGCATTGCCTGCCTGACGGAGATACTGCGCGCCGACCTGCCGTGGCGCGAGCGCGCGCGCCTGCTCGCCGACTTCGCCGGCTACTGGCTGCGGCGCTGGTCGCGGGTGCCGGGGCGCCTGTTCGGAATGCGCAGCTAGGTCACAGAGATGGCGATCGGAGCAGGTGCCTTGCTTGAGCCGCTCGAAGCTCTGGCGGGCGCCATAGCTTGATTCACTCGGCGTCGGGCTGCACCGCCGGATGCGCCGCGGCGAACGGCTGCAGTGCCTGGCAAGCCGCGTCGATCGACCGCAACGTGGGATAGGGCGCCAGGTCCACGCCGAAGCGCTGCGCATTGAAGAGTTGCGGCACGAGGCAGCAGTCCGCCATCGTCGGGCGCTCGCCGATGCAGAACCCTCCCCTGCGATCGGCAGCCAGCCGCGACTCCAATGCGGCAAGCCCGAGTTCGAGCCAGTGGCGGATCCACGCGTTCTTGCCCTCCTCCTCCATGCCACCGGGCCCGGTGAGGTACTTCAGGACCCGCAGGTTGTTCAGCGGGTGGATGTCGCATGCGATGGCGAGCGCGATCTCGCGTGTGCGTGCACGGTCCTCGATCGTTGCCGGCAGCAGCGGCGGCGTCGGGTGCCGCTCCTCGAGGTATTCCATGATCGCCAGCGACTGGGTGAGCACGACCGCGCCATCGGACCACACCGGCACCAGCGACTGCGGGTTCAGGGTCCGGAACTCGGCGCCGAACTGCTCTCCGCCGCCCCGATTCAGGTGAACCGCCACGTGCTCCGCCGACAGGCCCTTGAGATTCAGCGCGATCCGCACGCGGTACGACGCCGAACTGCGGAAGTAGGTGTGAAGGACGGCCTGCATCTCAAACTCCGAGGTACTGGTGGACGATTTCGGGCTGGCGCTTCAGTGCCTCGGAGTCGCCCTGCCAGACGACACGCCCCTTTTCGAGCACGTAGTGGCGATCCGCCAGGCGCAGCAGGTGTCCGATGTTCTTGTCGATGATGACCTGCGACAAGCCCTCGCGCTTCAGTGCGTCGAGCGTGCGCCAGATCTCTTCCCGGATCACCGGCGCCAGCCCCTCCGTGGCCTCGTCCAGCACGAGCAGCTTCGGGTTGGTCATCAGGGCACGGCCGATCGCCAGCATCTGCTGCTCGCCGCCCGAGAGCTGCCAGCCCAGGTTGTTCCGGCGCTCCTTCAGCCGCGGGAAGAAGCCGTACACGCGCTCCAGCGTCCAGGGCTGCGCGAGCGCACCGGCGCGCGCCGACCGAGCGGTGGCCACCAGGTTTTCCTCGACGGTGAGCTGGCTGAAGATCTGCCGACCCTCGGGAACCAGGGCCAGGCCACGCCGTGCGACGCGGTGCGCCGGCTCCCCTCTGACCGACTCGCCGCCGACGAGGATTTGACCGGCACTGGCGGCCAGCATGCCGAACAGGCACTTCACCGTCGTCGAACGACCCATGCCGTTGCGGCCGAGCAATGTCACGACCTGCCCCGGTTCGACGTCGAAGGACACGTCGAACAGCACCTGTGCGCGGCCATAGCCGGCCTGCAGCTGCTTGACGCTGAGGAATGACTTCATCGCGTGCCCCTCACACTGTTTCTTCGCCGAGGTACACGGCCCGGACCTCGGGATGGTTGCGGATTTCGTCCGGTGTGCCGGTGAACATCACGCGCCCGTACACCAGCACGCTGATGCGATCGGCCAGTGCAAACACCGCGTCCATGTCGTGCTCGACGAGCAGGATCGTGTAGCGGCCCTTCAGCCCCTTCAGCAGGTCGATCACCGCAGCCGACTCCTGCACGCTCATCCCGGCCATCGGCTCGTCCAGCAGCAGGAACTTCGGCTTGGCCGCCAGCGCCATCGCCAGTTCAAGCTGGCGACGCTCGCCATAACCGAGCTCGCCGGCGAGCACCTGGGCGCGCGCAAGCAGGCCGGCGGCGGCCAGCGCCTCCTCGGCCGCCGCGCGCGAGCGAGCATCGGCCAGCATCGGCTGCCAGAAGCCCATCGCCCGGCCCCGCGCGCCGAGCGCGGCAACCGCCGCGTTCTCGAGGACGCTGAAGTCCTCGAAGATCGACGTGATCTGGTACGAGCGCAGCAGCCCGCGCTGTGCGCGCTCATGCACTGGCAGCGCGGTGATGTCATCGCCCTCGAAACGGACCGTGCCCTCGTCGGCCGGCAGCTCGCCGCTCAGCTGGTTGATCAGCGTCGTCTTGCCGGCGCCATTGGGGCCGATCACCGCGTGCAGTTCGCCCCGTGCGATGTCCAGGCTGACGCGGTCGGTGACGAGCAAGGCGCCGTAGCGCTTGACCAGACCCTGGGTTTGCAACGCCGCCATCACGCATGCCCCTCGGCGGATGCCGGTGCCGCAGGCGAGGTCGAAACGCCCACCGTGCGGGTGTGGTCCAGCCGCTGCAGCAGGCCGGCCAGGCCATGCTTGCCGGCGAGCGCCATCAACACGATCAGCGGACCGAACACGGCCATCCAATGCTCGGTCCAGCCCTTGAGGACCTCCTCCAGGCCGAGGAACGCGAGCGCGCCCAGCAGCGGACCCCAGACGCTGCCCATGCCGCCCAGCACGACCATGACGATCAACTCGCCCGACACGGTCCACGCCAGCGTGCTCGGCGACGCATACGCGTTGAGGTTGGCCAGCAGCAGCCCGGACACGCCGCACAGCATGCCCGACAGCACGTAGGCGGTGAGCTGCAAGCGCAGCGATTGCAGGCCGATCGCATTGATGCGCCGCGCGTTCTGCCGCGCGCCGCGCAGCGCCATGCCGAACGGCGCCACGCGAAGCCGCGCCAGCCACCAGGTGGCGAGCACGAGCACGACGAAGGCGACGGCGTACACCGCGAGCGGCGAGCCGAGGTTGAGCGGGCCGAAGCGGCTGGTGCTCACGATGGCCAAGCCGTCGTCGCCGCCGAAGTTCTTCAGGCTGACGAAGAAGAAGTAGCCCATCTGCGCGAAGGCCAGCGTGATCATGATGAACGCGATGCCCGAGGTGCGCAGGCTGATCGCACCCGTGACCCCTGCCGCGACGGCACAGACCGCCAGGCACAGCGCCAGGTGCACGATCCCGCTGTCGACTTCGTAGAACGACGGAAGCGCCACCGCATAGGCACCCAGGCCGAGGAACAGCGCATGGCCGAAGCTCACCAATCGGCCATAGCCCAGTGCGAGGTTCAGCGCACTGGCGGCGATCGCATAGATGACGATGCGTGCGAAGAAGGCGATCCAGAACGGCTGGTCCAGAGCCGTCGCGACGACGGGCACCAGCGCCAGGCCGCACAGCAGCAGCAGCGGCACCAGCGTGCTGGGCCGACGGAAATCGAAGGTCATGGTGCTACCCCTTGCGAGCCGGGAACAGGCCCTGCGGTCGCCACGCCAGCACGACCGCCATCAACAGATACACGCTCATCGACGCCAGGGCCGGGCCGGCCGCATCGGCGATGGACCGCTCGGCGACCTGCCGCAGCAGCGTGGGGAGGTAGGCGCGGCCCAGCGTGTCGACCAGCCCGACGATCAGGGCCGCGTAGAACGCGCCGCTCACCGAGCCGATGCCCCCGATGACGATCACCACCAGCGTGGTGATGAGCACCGGCTCGCCCATGCCGGACTGCACCGACAGGATCGGGCCGGCCATCGCGCCCGCCAGCCCGGCCAGCATCGCGCCGACGCCGAACAGCAACGCGTTCAGCAGGCGGATGTTCACGCCCAGCGCCGACACCATCAGCGGATTCTGTGCGCCTGCCCGGATCAACATGCCCACGCGCGTCTTGTGGATCAGCAGGTACGAACCGACGGCCACCAGAAGACCGACCGCGATGATCGCGAAGCGGTACGACGGATCGCTGAAGCCGAACAGGTCGACGGTGCCGGAGAGCAGCTCGGGCACCTGGACGAAGTACGGCTGCGGCCCCCAGACGATGCGCACCAGCTCGTTGAAGAACAGCACCAGGCCGAAGGTGGCCAGCACATGGTCGAGGTGATCCCGCCGGTACAGGCGAGACACCACGACCAGCTCGAGTGCCAACCCGAGCACGAGCGCGGTGCCTGCCGCGGCGAGCACGGCGACGGCGAAGGAGCCGCTCGCCGAGTGGGCCATCGCAGCCGCGTAGGCGCCCATCATGTACAGCGATCCGTGCGCCAGGTTCACGAAGCTCATGATCCCGAAGACCAGCGTGAGGCCGGCCGCCAGCAGGAAGAGCAGGACGCCGTACTGCAGCCCGTTGAGCAGCTGCGCGAGCAGGAGCGTGGCACTCATCGCCGCCTCACTGAAGGGCGCATTTCGCGTGATAGGCGTCGGCGTGTTCCGTCAGCGGTGTGCCGACGTGCTTCATCGCGACCTTGGCGCCCTCCTTCACCGCTTCGAAGGCGTAGTAGTTCTGCACGGGCAGGTTGTTGTTGTTGAAGCGGAACGGCCCGCGAACCGACTTGAACTCGCTGCCCGCCGCCTTCACCGCGGCGGACAGCTTCTTCGCATCACCGCCGGCCTTGCGCATCGCGACGTCCAGCAGCTTGGCGGCGTCGTAGCCGGTCGCCGCGTATTCGCTGGGGGTGCGCTTGTATTTCGCCTCGAAGGCGGCGACGAAGGTCTTGTTCTCGGGCGTGTCCAGCGCGGCGTCCCACATCGCGCCGCTGATGCTGCCGGCCGCAGCGTCACGCAGCGAGGGCAGCGTGGTGCCGTCGACGGTGAACACCGAATAGAGCGGCAGCTTGCCCTTGAGCCCCGCCTGGCTCATCTGCTTGACGAAGTTGATGCCCATGCCGCCCGGGTAGAACACGAACACCGCGTCGGGCTCGGCCGCCTGCAGTTGCGCCAGCTCCGCCGCGTAGTCCGGCTGGTTGACCTGCGTGTAGACCTCAGCGATGACCTCGCCCTTGTAGAAGCGTTTGAAGCCGGCCAGCATGTCCTTGCCGGCCTGGTAGTTCGGCGCCATCAGGTACGCACGCTTGACGCCGCGATCCTGCGCAAACTTGCCCATCGCCTCGGCGGCCCCATCGTTCTGCCACGCGACCGAGAACAGGTTGGGCTTGCACTGCGCGCCGGCGATCGGCGACGGGCCGGCGTTGGTGGCGATCGCCACGGTGCCCGATCCCGCCAGCCTCGGCAGGCTGCCCATCAGCACGTTCGAGAAACTCAATCCGACGATCGCATCGACCTTGTCCTTGTCGATGAACTTGCGCACGATCTGCTGGCCGGTCTCGGGCTTGAGCTGATCGTCCTCCTTCAGCACCGTGGTCGCCTGGCCGCCGAGTTTGCCGCCCAGCTGCTCCAGCGCGAGCATGAAGCCGTCGACCTGGTCCTGGCCCACGAGCGCCTGCGGGCCGGACAGCGGCGCCATCAGGCCGATCGTGGCGGCCTGCGCGGTGAGGCCCGCGGCGGCCAGGGTGGATGCGAGCGCCGCGGTGCGCAGCGTTTGTGAATTCATGTCTGTCTCCTTGTTGAATGTCAGTCGATCTGCAGGACCACGCGCCGCCCTTCGATCCGCACGGGGTAGCTGCGCAGCGGCTCGGCGACCGGCTCGCACATCGGCTTGCCGTCGCGCACGTCGAACTTGCCCTGGTGCAAGGGGCACTCGATCTCGTGGCCGTCGAGGAAGCCGTCGCACAGCCGCGCGTGGCCGTGCGTGCAGATGTTGTCGGTGGCGTAGAGCTCGTCGCCGACGGTGTAGATCGCGATGTCGCGTCCGGCGACGACGACGCCGACGACGTCGTCGGTGGGCAGGTCTTCGGCCGACAGCGCGTCGACCCAGCGGGTGTCTGTCATGGGAGCCTCAGATCGGATAGATGATCGAGTTCGGAATCATTTCGCTGTCGTAGATGCACTCGCGCGACGCGAACTTGAGCCCGGATGGCGTGCGCACCACGGTGTCGATGTAGCGGCCGACGTTGAACACCGTCGAAGCGTCCGACAGCTTGGTGCGGAACACCGCGTAGTTCGCCTCGCAGCGAAATTCATCCGCCTCGGCGCTGCGCACGATCGGCGTGCCCACGACGTGGCGCTGGTAGTACGGGTCGTGGAACAGCGTCTCCTTGATGCCGTAGACGCGGTCCTTCAACATGCCCTTGCTCGTGAACGACAGCGTCGCGAGCGGAAACCCGCGCTCGTGGTTCTCGCGCGGCTGCAGGCGGTAGACGCAGGGGTCGGTGAAGAACTCGGGCCACAGATCCCAATCGCCGGAGTCGACGGCGCTCGCGTAGTCCGCGTAGAGCTGGTTCAGCGCGAGCCAATCGTCGAAGCTCAGTTTCTTGTTCATCGCCTTCTACCTCCATCTGGTCCGCCAACACCCTCACCCCAGCCCTCGCCCGCAAGCGGGAGAGGGAGCCCCCGGCCGCTCCCTCTCCCCCGTACCCGGGGGAGAGGGCTGGGGTGAGGGGGTGATCGCGGGCCAAGCTGAAGTTCGCCACTAGTCCGGTACTTCCATCACGTCGCGCCAGTAGCGGTACATGCCGCGGATCAGCGTCTCGGTGACCATGTGCTCGGTGTTCTCGACCTCGCGGCCGCCCAGCTCGGCGAGCATGCGGTGGAACGGCTTGGACTCGAAGGCCTGCTGCGAGAACTCGATCACCTCGCCGTCGTCGGCCGACACGAACCCGGCCGGGCCGAACAGGTTGGCCTGGCGCAGGCGCCGCTGCGTCATCGCCTCGTCGTCGTCGTCGAAGCCGAAGTGCGTCCAGACGAAGTCGAAGCTGCCGTGGCCGTTGGGCTGGATGTGGCGCGTCGACACGCTGTTGACCTGCTGCTGCAGGATCACGCTCGGGAAGATCGTCGTCATCACCGCGGTCGGGCCGCCCCACCACGGCTCGGGCACGATGTCGAGGAAGCTCGGGTCCTCGAGCTGCATGCTCTCCTTGAAGCTCGACACCTGCGTCACCTGCTCGGACTTGCCGGCCGAGCCGCGGGTGGAGATCATCGCCGCGTGCCGGTGCTTGTCGTCCATGCGCAGCTGCGACTTGTTGTCCGCGCGCCAGAGGCCGAAGGTGACGAACCAGGTGTGCAGCAGGCCCGGGTGGTACGGGTCCTTGATGTTCTCCTGCATCAGCTTCCAGTTGCCCGGAATGCGCTGGCGGTTGTAGCCGAGGATCTTCAGCTTGCGGCCGTTGAAGAGGCGGTCGAAGTAGCCGAGGATCGTCGGGCCGAGGTAGTCCTCCAGCGGCTCCACCTCCGGGTCGAACGACGCGAAGACGACGCCGCCGCGCGCGGCGACCTTCAGTTTGGTCAAGCCGTTCTCGCTGGTCTTGAAATCCGCCGGCATGCCGCCGTGGACCTGCCCGTCCTGCTTGACGCCGCGGCGAAACGGCACGCCCTGCAGATCGCCCTTCAGCGTGTAGCTCCACTGGTGGTAGGGGCAGACGAAGTCCTTGCGGTTGCCGTGGCGCTCGCGGCAGAAGCGCATGCCGCGGTGCGCGCAGACGTTCTCGACGACGTTGATTCCGCCGTCGGCGTCGCGCACCATGATCACGGAGCGCTCGCCGATCGCCGTGCGCTTGAAGTCGCCCGGGTTGGGGATCTCGGCTTCCAGGCCGACATAACACCAGTGGCTCTTGTAGAAGAAGCGCTCGAGCTCGCGCTTGTAGAGCTCCTCGCTGGTGTAGGCGAGAAACGGGATCTGGTGCGTGCCCTCGCCGGGCCACTGCGGCTGCGTCGGAAAGACGGTCGATGTCTGGCTCATGCTGGTCTCCTGTGCTTGCACACGGGTTCAGGCGATCACGGTGACCCGGATCTCACCCAGGCCGTCGATGGCGCCTTGCATCACGTCGCCCGGCAGCACGGCGTTCACGCCCTCGGGCGTGCCGGTCATGATCAGGTCGCCGGGCTCCAGCGCCTCGTACTCGGAGAGGGTCGCGATGCACTCCGACACCGACCAGATCAGCTTGGAGATGTCGGACGCTTGCCGCGCTTGCCCGTTCACCGTCAACGTGATCGCGCCGCTGGCCGGGTGGAAGCCATCGGCGGCGCGCCGCAGCGCGCCGATCGGCGCCGAACCCGCGAAGGACTTGCCGAATTCCCACGGCCGGCCCTTGTCGCGCGCCTCCAGCTGCAAATCGCGCCGCGTCATGTCCAGGCCGACCGCATAGCCGTACACGTGCGCGAGCGCGTCTGCCACGGCGATGTCGCGGCCACCTTCAGCGATGGCAACCACGAGCTCGATCTCGTGGTGGTAGTTGGCGGTCTTGGGCGGATACGGCACGGTGGGCACGCGGGTCGCGTCGATCACTGCATTGGCCGGCTTCATGAAGAAGAACGGCGGCTCGCGGTCGGGGTCCTTGCCCATCTCCCGGGCGTGCGCGGCGTAGTTGCGGCCGACGCAGAACACGCGGTTGACCGGGAAGCGCTCGTCGCGGCCGGCGACGGCGAGGGTGTTCAGGGGAGGAACGTCGATGGCGTAGTCCATGGCGGGTCCGGATAAGAGGAGAAGGTCAGAGCCGCTGCTCGCGCCACAGGCCGAGCGCCTGCTGCACGGGCCGGTCGGAGTAGCTGAACAGCAGGGTGTCGCGGCCGGCGTGCAGCCGCAGCGTGTGCCACGACGGCACGACGAACACGTCGTTCTCGGCGAAGCGAAGCGTCTGCTCGCCGATCGTGGCCTCGCCCTCGCCCTCCAGGCAGACGCAGACGGTGCCGTCGGTGCTGCGCAGCGGCTGCGTGTCGAAGCCGGCCGGCAGCCACTGAGCGAAGGCGCCGATCGTGGGCATCGGCGATGCGCCGGTGGCGGGGTTGACGAAGCGCTGCTTGAAGCCGACATGCGGGTTCGGCGTGCCGCTTGCGATGGTGGCGAACGCGGCCCGCGTGCGCTCGTACGGGTAGACGAACACCCGCGTCGGCTCCTGCGGCGCCTGCTTGAAATCCACCGGCACCATGTTCGCGCCGTAGCGCGCAAGCGCGTCGCCTTCGGGCCGCAGCGGCTCCTGCACGGCCTGTTCGGTTTTCTCGGCGAATCCCGCATCGAGGAAGCGCACGAGCGGGATGTCCAGGCCGTCCAGCCACACCACCGGCTGGTCGCCGAGGTTGCCGTGGTCGTGCCAGGTCCACGCCGGCGTGATGATGAAGTCGCCTCGGCGCATCGTCGTGCGCTCGCCGTCGACCGCCGTGTAGGCGCCCTCCCCGTCCAGCACCAGGCGCAGCGCCGATTGCGCGTGGCGGTGCGCGGGGGCCACCTCGCCCGGCATGATCAGCTGCAGCCCGGCGTAGAGCGATTGCGTGATGCACGACTGGCCGCGCAGCGCCGGGTTCTCGAGGATCAGCACGCGGCGCTCGGCCTCCTCGGCGGTGATCAGGCGCCCCGCTTCCATCACCTGCTCGCGAACGTCGGCGTAGCGCCAGATCGCAGGCACGACCGGCGATCGGGGTGACGGCGGCACGAGCGCGCCCAGCACCTCCCACAGCGGCGTCATGCTGTGGCGGCCGATGCGGTCGTAGTAGCCACGGCGATCGTGTGCGGCATCCGCAGAAATGTTGGCAGCTTGCATGGCCTCAGGTCCCTTGGGTGTAGAAGGCGTCGGCGTAGACCTGCTCTGCAGCGATGCCCTTTCGCTTGGCGAGCAGCGTGGTCGCTTCGACCATCGGGGGCGAGCCGCAGAGGTAGGCCCGCCAGCCGTCGAGCTCGGGCAGGTCCGCCTCGATCGCGGCGGTCACCAGGCCGATGCGGTGCGCTCGGAGATCGCCGCCCGACGTCACGACGACATGCAGATGCAGCGACGGGTGGCGGCTTTGCAGTTGCAACAGCCACGCCAGGCCATAAACATCGCGCGGCGAGCGCACGCCGAAGTACAGGTGGATCGGGTTCGTCATGCCCTCGGCGACCGCGCCGCGCACGATCGACAAAATCGGCGCGAGCCCGGTGCCCCCCGCGACGCAGAGCATTGGCCCGTCGTGCTTGCGTCGCAGGTAGGCCGAGCCGAGCGGCCCGCTGACCCGCACCGCGTCACCGACCTTCAGCGTGTTGGCGATGTAGCCGGTGACCCGGCCGTCAGGGATGAGTCGGACGTGGAACTCGAGCTCGCCGTCACCCGCCAGGCCGGCCATCGAATAGGGCCGCACATGCTCGGGCGTGAACTGCAGCTGCGCGTACTGCCCCGGCGAGAACTCGAGCGGCTTGGCCGGCTTGAGCACCAGGCGCTTGATGTCGTGCGTCATGTCCTCGATGGCCGACACCGTCGCCTTCACGATGCGCGCCGGGTGCACGACGATCTCGTCCGGTTCCGGGATTTCGATCGTGCAGGGCTCGGTGAGAAAGGTCTGGCAGGCCAGCACGAACTGCGCGTCGCCATCGAGCGGGCGCTGCACCTCCTTGCCGCCGTCGAGCACGTCCCCGTCGATCACCTTGCAGCGGCAGGTCCCACAGCGGCCGGCCATGCAGCTGTACGACAGCGGCACCTGGTTCTCGCGCAGCACGTCGAGCAGGTTGGCGCCCGGGTGCACGTGGAGCACGCGTTGCAGGGGACGGATGGTGACTTCCATGGGCCGCATCATCGAATTCCCGCCTCGATCAGCCAATAGAATGGGCTGAATACGCGATATCACTGAATGAAATGGAGGCGCGATGGAACTGGAAGACATCGACCTCAACCTGCTGGTCCTGTTCAACCAGTTGCTCGTCGAGCGGCGGGTCTCGAAGGTCGCCGACAACCTCGGCCTGACCCAGCCGGCCGTCAGCAATTCGCTGGCGCGCCTGCGCAAGCTGCTCGGCGACGAGCTCTTTCTGCGCACGCCGTCGGGCATGCAGCCGACGCCCTTCGCCGAGCAGCTCGCCGAGCCGGTCACCTACGCGCTCGGCATGATCCACGGCGCGCTGAACCAGCGCAGCAGCTTCGATCCACAGCGCAGCAACCGTTCGTTCACGATCGGCATGACCGACATCGGCGAGATCTATTTCCTGCCGACGCTGATGGAGCGCCTGCGCCAGCAGGCGCCGGGCATCTCGCTCAGCACGGTGCGCAACACGGGCGTGAACCTGAAGGACGAGATGGAGGCCGGCAAGGTCGACCTGGCGATCGGGCTGCTACCGCAGTTGAAGGCCGGCTTCTTCCAGCGCCGGCTGTTCCGCCAGCGCTACGTCTGCCTGTTCCGTCAGGGGCACCGGCTCGACAAGAAGAAGATGTCGCTCACCGAGTTCTCCGCGGCGGAGCACCTGGTCGTGGTGTCGCCGGGCACCGGCCACGGCAAGGTCGACGAGCTGCTCGAACGCAGCGGCATCGAGCGCCGTGTCCGCCTGACCGTGCCGCACTACGTCGCGATCGGCCACATCCTGCAGACCACCGATCTCGTCGCGACGGTACCCGAGCGCCTCGCGCAGCGAATGACCGCGCCCTTCGGCCTGAGCTATGTGGCGCACCCGGCGAAGCTGCCGGAAGTGGCGATCAACGTGTTCTGGCACGCCAAGTTCCACCGCACGCCCGACAGCCAGTGGCTGCGCACCTTGGTGTTCGAGACTTTTGTGGACGACGGCCGGGGCTGAGCGGTTGCACCGATGGTTGCCACGGCTGCGCCGCCCGTCAGTTCGTAGAATGCGCCAATGTTGCCGGACATCGAATTCCACCGCGCCCAGCTCGACGGGCTGTGTCGCCGCATGGGCGTTCAGCGGCTGGAGGTGTTCGGCTCCGCGGCGCGGGACGACTTCGATCAAGCCTCGAGCGACATCGATTTCCTTGTCGAGTTCGTGCCCGATCCTGGGCGATCTGCACTCGAGGTCTATTTCGGTCTCAAGGACGAACTTGAAGCGCTCTTCTCACGGCCGGTTGACCTGGTGATGCCCGCGGCCGTTCGGAATCCCTACATCCGGGCCGAGATCGATCGCGAAAGACAGGTTGTCTATGCAGCGCGACACCCGCGCTCGCACTGATCGGCGCAACGCGGTGAACCCGCGCCGCTATCAGGGGGCATCGACAGGCAGACTGCCGACACCCGTCAAGGTGCTCTGCGCGATTCCGTCGTGGCCTACGTTGGTCCTCTCCGATGTCAGGTCGGTTCTTTCTCCAGCGCCGGCGAGGCCGAGCCGGAACGACATGGCGACGCTTGCGCGTCGGTCGCGGACGCCGTCCGCATGGCGTCCGTGCTGCATGCGCGCGCCGCCTCCGCAACGTGCGCCCGGCTCGGCGCAGGCCACGGCATCGCCACCGCCGTGATGGCGGCGGCAACCATGCCGGCGCCCACCACCCCCAACCACTCGCTGCGTTCCAGGTCCTTCTCGTTCATCGGGTGCTCCTCTTTTCTTTACCAGGCGGCACGCTTCCCGTGCGACGCGTTCGCATGGTCGTATCGAACGGCCCGCGCCGCTTGACGCAGATCAAGGGCCCGTCCGCGCGCAGTTGATCCGCGTCAAGCGCTAGGGGCGGTTCGGCGCCCAGCATGGACACAGCGGTCGCCACGTCGAGCGACTGCCAGAGACCGAAGGCAGTCCGCGGTCATCCCACTCAGTCCCCGGAGAACGCCATGAAGACTTCTGCACTTGCCTTGACTTTGGCGACACTGTGCGTCGGCACCGCCTCGGCGGCCGACCCGGCCACGATCGACTGGTCCAAGGTCCCGGCGGTGACCGTGCCCATGTTCTACCCCGGGCAGTCGTCCTACGAATGGCTGCGCAGCCCCGCGCACAAGGGCGGCGACAAGCGCGTCGCGGCAGGCCGGTCGTGCGTGTCCTGTCATGACGAAGAAGGTGCCGAGAAAGACCTCGGGGCCACGCTCGTCAAGGCCGGCCGGCTGGAACCGTCTCCCGTGGCCGGCAAGAACGGCCACGTCGATCTGGCTGTACAGGCAGCCTATGACACCCGCAACGCCTACCTGCGCTTTCAGTGGAAGACAGCCAACCCCTACCCCGGCATCGAGCACCCGTACCTGCGCTTCGACGGCAAGGAATGGAAGGTTCACGGTTATCCGAAGCTCGACAAGGTGGTGCAGGACGGCAAGCAGCCTGGCATCTACGAAGACCGCATGTCGGTGATGATCGATGACGGCAAAGTACCGAACTTCGCGCAGCAGGGTTGCTGGCTCACCTGCCATGAAGGCGAGCGCGACATGCCGGGCCAAACGGGCAAGGAGGAGGCGGCGGCGAATTCCTTGCTCGCCGCGATCAAGAAGAACGACGTGCGCAAGTACCTGCCCTCGACACGCACCGACCCCGCCGACTGGCGCACCGGCAAATCGCTCGACGAGATCGCGAAGATCAAGGCCGAGGGCGGTTTCGTCGATCTGATCCAGTGGCGCGCGCATCGCAGCCACGCGGTGGGCATGGCCGACGACGGATACGTGCTCGAGTACCGCAACTTCGACCAGGGCAAGAACATGTTCGGCAGCAATGCCGATGCGAAGACCCACGCCCCCAAGTTCATGTGGGACGAGAAGAAGGTCGGGTACAAGTCGATCACCACCGACCAGCTGCGAAAGGGTGACCACTTCCTGATCCCCGAGCAGAACGCCGTGCCTTTCGATCCGAACGCCGGCTGGAAGGAAGGCGACATGATCCCCGACTACTTTGTCAGCCGCCAGAACGCCAAGGACTCGGCCGCCGACAACAACGCGATCGCGAGCTGGAAGGACGGAATGTGGACGGTCGTTCTGATCCGCCCGCTCGGCCTTGCCAATGCGGACGACAAGTCGCTGAAGGACGGCGGCATCTACAACGTCGGCTTCGCCGTGCACGACGACAACATCACGACCCGCGGCCACCACGTGTCCTTCGTACGCACGCTCGGCCTGGGCGTGGCAGCCGACATCCAGGCCGTGCGGCTGCCTTGAGCGGCGGCAAACAGCCCAGCCAAGGGTCCTGCCATGCTTTTTTCGAGGTGTATTTGATCTGGATCAAAAGAACCGCGCATTTAAACGCGCAGCATCGACCCGATTGACACTCGTTCCTGAACCCTTGATCTCTCACGGAGAGCCCATGAAAACCAACCACAGATTCGCGATCCCGCTTGCCGCCGCCATCGTCGCCCTCACAGCGTCGCTGCCCGCCCGGGCCGTGGACGTGGAAGCCGCCCAGGCCCTGGCCAAGAAGAGCAACTGCATGAAGTGCCATTCCGTTTCCGCCAAGAAGGAAGGCCCACCGTTCAAGGAGACCGCTGCCAAGTACAAGGGCAAGGCCGACGCCGAGCAAAAGCTCATCACCCACCTCACGACCAGTCCCAAGATCAAGGTCGACGGCGTCGAGGAGGAGCACGGCGACCTGAAGACGAAGGACGAAGCCGAGGTGCGCAACGTCGTCCAGTGGATCCTGTCGCAGTGACCGGCCGAACAACCCAATTGGCGAGGCTGCCATGGGCGTGAAGCTGTTGGATCGGCTGCGCGCGAGGCTGGGCGGCTACGCGCCGCTCAAGCTTGCAGTCGTGGCGGCGCTCGTGGGCCTGTTCGTCGGTGCGGGCGTCCTGGCGGGCACGAGCGCCGGGCTCGCCTGGACCAACACCGAGCAGTTCTGCATCGGCTGTCACGAGATGAAGGACAACGTCTACGCCGAGTTCAAGGGCACGATCCACGACACCAACCGCAGTGGCGTGCGCGCCACCTGCTCCGACTGCCACGTGCCGAAGGAGATCGGCCCCAAGCTCGTGCGCAAGGTGCACGCGACCTGGGAACTCTACGGCGCGATCACCGGAAAGATCGACACCAAGGAGAAGTTCGAGAAGCACCGCCTGGAAATGGCCCAGCGGGTGTGGACGAGCATGAAGGAAACCGACTCGCGCGAGTGCCGCAACTGCCACACCCGCGACGCGATGAGCAAGGACCTGCAGTCGGCCAAGGCGCAGGCGCGCCACGCCAAGGGCGTGGCCGAGGGCAAGACGTGCATCGACTGCCACTTCGGCATCGCGCACACGGAACCGGACGGTCCTGGGCCACAGGATCTGCCGGCGGTGGCCAACCGGTAGGCGCTTGTGCTGCCGGGCTTTTCTCCCACAGCAATGGAGAAAGACATGAAGATCTCACGGGTTCGATCGGGATTCATGGCGCTGCTGCTCCTCGCCTTGGCAGCTTGCGGCGGAGGCGACGGCGGCACCGCGCCTCCTCCTGCCCCGGAACCGGACACGCTGGCCGGGACCATCGCCACGGCCGCCGCGCTGGCGGCCAACGACACCGCCACGAACTCGTCGGCATCGTTCACCGTGCTGCAGGCTGCAGGCGTGCCGGCCGTGACCGTCGAGAGTCCGCCGAAAGTGAATTTCGCCGTGTTCTCCGACGGCGCGGTGAAGACCGGCGTGGCCATCACCGACCTGAGCGTGGCCATCGCGAAGCTGGTTCCGGGCACCTCCGGCAACCCCGACCGCTGGGTGAACTACATCTATCGCACCGAAACGGCCACGGCCGGCGTGGGCCCGAACGGCACCCCGGCGCTGGCAACCGCAAGCCAAGCCACCACCGACGGCAAGCACGAGGACGAAGCCCTGCTGGCGCAGCAGCTCGTCTACAACGAGGACGGCTACTACACCTACACGTTCAAGACCGACATCACCGATCCGGACCAGACCCATGGCGTGAGCTACGAGCCCGGGCGCACCCATCGCGTCGCCATCCAGCTCAGCTACGTCAACGCCGCCGGCGAGACCGTGCGCGTCAACCCGTATTTCGACTTCACGATCGACGACGAGGGCCGTTCTGTGCCCGTCACCGACCCGGACAAGACCCGCAAGATGACCGACGTGTCATCTTGCAACTCGTGCCACGAGAAGCTGGCGCTGCACGGCGGCGGGCGCGTGGACACGCAGTTCTGCGTGATGTGCCACAACCCCGGCACGACCGACGCCAACAGCGGCAACAACCTCAATCTCGCCACGATGGCGCACAAGATCCACGCGGGCAAGCTGCTCAAGAGCCAGATTGACGAAGGCGGCGAGGACTACGCCATCTGGGGGTTCCGCGACAGCAAGCACGACTATGCCGAGGTCGGGTTCCCGCAGGACCTGCGCAACTGCACGAAGTGCCACTCGGGCGACAACCCGAACACGCCGCAGGGCGACAACTGGAAAACCGTGCCCAGCAAGGAAGCCTGCCTGACTTGCCACGCCAACAAGACCGGTTCCCCATGGAACACGCGCCACACCATCTTCGCCGGCGAGCTCGTCGGTGCCGGCAAGACGGCCACCGACCTGAGCAACCAGCAGTGCGCCGATTGCCACAAGCCCGGTTCCAACATCTCGCCGGAGCGGGTGCACTGGAACCAGGTCGAGGAGCACGCGGCGAAATTCAAGATGAACATCGAGAGCACGTCGTACAACGCGGCGACTCGCATCGTGACCGTCAAGTACTTCCTGTCCGACCCGACCAACGGCGACGCGGCCTACAACCTCGTGACGCCCGACTGCACGGCCGCCGCGCCCACCGTGTGCGCCGTCCCGGATCCGGAAAGCAGCCGCATCAACGCCACGAAGTTCGGCAACCTGCGCTTCTACCTCGCCTACCAGAACCTCGTGGGGCAATCGACCGCGGTGACCGAGTTCTCCGCCTACAACAACGGCGGCAGCGATGCCAACGCCTATGCCTACCTGGGCACCAACGACGGCAACAACCACTACACGGTGCAGATCGCCGTGCCGGCCGACTCGGAAACCGCCGTGGCCGCCGGCACCGCCCGCGTGATCAGCATCGGCCAGGTGAGGGAGCCGAAGCTGCAGGCGAAGTGGGCCACGGACCCGCGTCCGGCGGTCTCGCCGCAGCAGCTCGTGAACACCGTCGTGCAGCACACGTACAGCGACGTCGCCCTGAGCGGCCCGGTGATTCCGCGCCGCGTGATCGTCGCCAACGAGAAGTGCAACGCCTGCCACGGCGCGCTGGGCACCACGTCGGGATCGAACACGCTCGCCAACGCCTTCCACAGCGGCGCGCGCAACACGGTCGAGGCCTGCGTGACCTGCCACGACGTGAACCGTGCGTCGTCGACGATCATGACCAATGGGCTGGCGCTGAACGAGTCGTACCAGTTCAAGCGGATGATCCACGGCATCCACGGCAACTCCAAGCGCACCTATCCGTTCACCCACGGCAACAAGATCGTGGGCGCCTTCGGCATGGACGGCTTCCTGCTGTCCGACGGCGTCACACCGCTGACCGAAGGCACCGAGAACTATGCTGCCGAAGTGGCATGGCCGGGAGTCGGGCTGAACTGCAACGCCTGCCACGTCGACAACTCGTACAAGGTGGACATGGGGCCGCTCGGCGCGGTCGTCTCCAAGCCCGAAGGCGTGAACGACCCGCTGCAGTGGCTGGTGATCTCGCCCAAGGCGGCCACGTGCACGGCCTGCCACGACTCGGCCAACGCGATCGCCCACGTAACGAGCTTCGGCAACGCCTCCTTCGCCAACCTGACGCAGGCCCAGTCGGTGCTGAACCAGGAGACCTGCGCCGACTGCCACTCCAGCGGCGGCTTCAAGGGCGTCGATATCGTTCACGGCCAGAAGTAGCGTGATGCGCCTCCTGCCCGCCCTGGCCGTCGTCGTCCTCAGCCTGGGCGGGCTGCTCGGTCCGGCCTGGGCGGGGCTCGACGAGCAGGCATCGAAGGCCTGCGTGAAATGCCACGACGCGGAAGACCTGCCGGACATGAGCCGCAGCGCACACGCGGTGACGGCGGACGCGAGCACGCCCACCTGCGTCACCTGCCACGGCCCGAGCCCGACGCACGTGACCAAGCCTTCGGGCGTGAAGGACAGGCCGAGCCCCGACCGCGTGTTCAGCAAGAACGGCGGATCGCCGGCTGCCGAACGCAACGCGGCCTGCCTGGGCTGCCACGACAAGGATGCCAAGCGGGCGCTCTGGGGCGGCAGCCAGCATGACGCGGCCGACGTGGCGTGCAGCGCCTGCCACCAGGTGCACACCAACCACGACAAGGCCCTGGACAAGGCCACGCAGACCGTCGTGTGCTACGCCTGCCACAAGGAGCAGCGCGCCCAGCTGCAAAAGCCCTCGCATCACCCGGTCCCCGAAGGAAAGATGGGCTGTTCCGACTGCCACAACGTGCACGGATCGATCGGCCCCAAACTCGCGGTGCGCGACAGCACCAACGGCACCTGCTACACCTGCCACGCCGAAAAGCGCGGCCCCTTCGTGCACCAGCACGAGCCGGTCGTGGACGACTGCGCGAACTGCCACAACCCGCACGGCAGCACGGTCGCCGCCATGCTGAAGTCGCGCCCGCCGCTGCTGTGCCAGCAGTGCCACACGCCTCACGTGGCCGGCGGCGTCGGCGCGCTCGGCGGCCAGCCGGGCGTGTACCCGCCCGCGGCGCCGGGGCAGTTCTCGCCGGCGATCACCGCGGTGACCGGCGGCAAGAACGTCGTGAACCTGTGGCAAGGACGAAGCTGCATGAACTGCCACACGCAGGTACACGGCTCCAACAACCCGTCGGCCACCAACCCGACGCCGCAGTTCATGTTCCGCTGAACACCGGGAGGCCCGATGAGACCGTTTGCCGCCCCGCACGACATCCGGCCCACGCTGCTGGCGCTGGCCGTGTTCGCCGCCTTCGGCGGCGCCGGTGCACAGGAGACCCCGGCGCAGGGATCGGTCTCCTTCGGCATCGGTCTCGTCGGCGGCGACCGCGCCCTGTTCGGCCAGTACAACGGGCTGCGCACGCACCGCGCGGTCGGCCTGCTCGGCGCCGAGTACGACCGGCACGACGGCGCGTCGGGCCGGTCCACGCAGTTCCGCGCCGCCCACCTCCTGGGCGACACGCGAGAGCTCGACTTCCGCTGGAAGAAGCAAGGCGACTGGTCGTTTTCCGCGGCTTACGGCGAACAGGTGCGGCACGAGCCGCTCAGCGTGAGCAGCGGCGTCGACCTGTCGATAGCGCGCACGCACCTGGGGCTGGGCCTCGCGAAGATCCTCGGCGCGCGCCTGCGTCTCGACATGAGCCTGAAGACCGAGAACAAGGACGGGTCGCGCCTGTTCGGCATCGGCATGAGCTGCCCGTCGGCCGTGGCGCCGGGTTGCCGCCCCACCACCGGCACCGAGACCGGCTGGGCGCTGCTGATGCTGCCCGAACCGATAGACGCCAACCACAGCCAGGTCGAGACGCGGCTGAGCTACGCCGGCGACAAGCTGCGCCTGAGCGGCGGCTACTACGGCTCGTTCTACCGAAACGCGCACGGCAGCCTCGTGCCGACCGTGCCCGCAACGCTGAACAATCCGCTCGGCACGCCGCTCCCGCTGAGCGCCGGCCTGCATGACATCCTGAGCCAGCCGGTCGCCCTGCCGCCGGACAACCAGGCCCACCATCTCGACATCGCCGGCAATTACGCGTTCACGCCGAAGACACGGTTGAACTTCAAGCTCGGCATCGCGCGCGCCCTGCAAAGCCAGGACTTCACCGCCGCCGGGCTGACCGGCGCACCGGCCGGCGTCGCCGATCTCGGCGGGCGGGTCGACACCCGACTCGCGCATCTGGGCCTCACGTCGCGCCCGAGCGCCAAGCTCTCGCTGCTGGCCAAGCTGCGCTACGAGGACCGGGACGACCGCACGCCCATCGCCGCCTACAACGTCGAGGACGCGTCCACCTACACCAACCGCCACCTTCCGAGCACGAGGCTGCGCGGCCAGCTGCAGGCGAGCTACCAGTTCAGCGCCGACTACCGCGGCACGCTGGGCGCAGACCGCGAGTCCATCGACCGCGGCGTGTTCACCGCCACCAGCGCCGTGGCGGGCATCAGCGCCTTGCGCCAGAAGACCGACGAGACCACCGTGCGGGCCGAACTGCGGCGCCGGATGAACGAGGACATCAGCGGCGCGATCGGCATCGCGAGCAGCCGGCGCGACGGTTCGAACTGGCTGCGCAACAACAGCGGCCTGGGCGTGACCGAAGTGCCCGACCCCGCCGACCCCGCCACCGGCTTCTCGACCGCGATCTTCATGCCGACACTGGCGGACCGGCGACGCGACACCGTGAAGCTGTCGGCCGACTGGCAACCCACCGACGAGCTGGCCCTTCAACTCAACGCACAACGCGGACGCGACTCCTTCGACACGCCCAGCGCCTACGGGCTGCGGCGTGCCGGGATGGACCAGGTGGGCATCGATGCGAGCTACGCCTGGTCGTCCCGATGGAGCGTCAACGGCCACATCGCCCACAGCGAGGAGACGCTGCGCCAGGCACGCCCGGCCGCCGCCGAAACGTCGTTCACCAACCGGAGCACCAGCCTCGGCCTGGGCGTGACCGGCAAACCCGTCGCAAAACTCGACGTGGGCGCCAGCCTCGGGCTCGTGGACGACAAGAGCGTGCACCGACAGACACTGGACCCGACCGCCCCGGCCTCCGACGCCGCCTTGCTCGCGGCCACCGGCGGTCTGCCCGACATCGTGTTCCGCCAGACCACCCTCAAGCTGTTCGGCCGCTACGCGCTGGACGATCGCTCCGCGCTGCGGCTCGATCTCGTGCACCAGCGCTCGAAGTGGACCGACTGGGCCTGGGCCTACTACGGCGTGCCCTTCGTCTACTCCGACGGCACGGTGGTGAGCCGTCAGCCCTTCCAGATCGCCGGGTTCATCGGCCTCGTCTACACCATCTCGTGGCGATGAGCGCGAACTGCGCGTATCGCGGAGAGCCTGGGTGCGGCCCGCCGTTTCCTTGAGAGCATTCCAACCCCGTGGCCGGGGCAGGCGTTCTCGGAAAAGCCCGTTCGCCCTGAGGTATCGAAGGGCATCAGGGTCCCCACCGTGCAAGCGCAGGACGGTCGAGGCACTTCGGCTGTCCTCTTGAGCATCCCAAGCCGGCGCGCCGGCCCGGCGTTCG
>DATKCI010000100.1:0-4101 GCA_035513255.1 Piscinibacter sp.
TGAACAGCCTGATGAGCGGGTTCGTCGAGCGCACGAAGAAGCGCATGAAGAAAAAGGTACTGCTTTCGTGCAGGAAGATCCTCATGGCGGAGCGCCCGATCAGCGTCCACATGATCGTACCGAGGATGTAATCGAGGATGATGACCCAAAGTGGGAAGGGATCTGCCATGGGCTTTCGTCGTTAAGCCGGGATTGTAGATCCGGACAGGCAAAAAAAAACCGGGGCGAAAGTTTCGCCCCGGTTCGAGCTTGAGGATCCAGTCAGTGCGTGGTGCCGAGGATCGTATCCCCCTTCGGAATGCGCACTTCGTCGACCATGTCCTGCGTCGCCTTGTCGGGCGCGGGCGTAAGCAGCGTCACCACCACCATCGCGATCACGCTTGCGGTCGCCCCGATGATGCCGAAGCGCACGTCGTCCATGCCCCACCACGGCACCATGCCGCCCCACTTCACCATGTACAGGTACCAGGTTCCGGCGCCCAACCCGACCAGCATGCCCGCGATCGCACCCGCCTGGTTGGCCCGCTTCCACCACACCCCGAGCACCAGCGGGAAGAACAGCCCGGACATGGCGAAGTCGAACGCCCATGCAACCGCTCCCAGGATGTCCGTGAGACGCAGGCTGGCGACGAGCGCGCCGATCGCGCCGATGGCGACCAACAGCACGCGCGCCACGATCAGCCGGCGCTTCACGTCGGCTTTCGGGTCGATGATCTTGTAGTACAGATCATGCGACAGCGCGTTGGCGATCGCGAGCAGCAAGCCGTCCGCAGTCGACATCGCCGCAGCCATGCCGCCCGCCGCGACCAAGCCCGATATCACGTAGGGCAGTCCCGCGATCTCCGGGGTCGCCAGCACGACGATGTCGCCGCGCATGAAGAACTCGTTGATCTGCACGATGCCGTCGCCGTTGGCGTCGATGACCTTGAGGAACCCGACGTTGCTCCACTTCTGCACCCACTGCAATGCGTTAACCTCCGCCAGGGACTTCCCGATCACGCTTGTCGCGAGGTTCGGGTCGAGCACCTGCAGCTTGGTGAAGGTCGCCAGCGCCGGCGCCGTGAAGTACAGCAGGAAGATGAAGAACAGCGACCAGGCCACGGATGCGCGCGCCGACCTGACCGTCGGCGTCGTGAAATAGCGCATCAGAATGTGCGGCAGCGAGGCCGTGCCGATCATCATGCACGCCACCAGGGTGACGAAACGCCAGGAGGCGACGAACGAGTCGCCCGGTGCGTTGTGCAGGACCGTCAGTGCGCTCATGCCAGCCTGCGTCACCGCCGGCTTCAGGATGCCGACCTGGTGCTGAATCTCGAGCTCCGCGATGCGCTGAATCGCTTCGCCGTACACCAGGTGCGGGATGACGCCGAAGCCCTGCTTGTTCGACATCCAGATCACGGGCACGAGGTAGGCGATGATCAGCACGATGTACTGCGCCACCTGGGTCCAGGTCACCGCGCGCATGCCGCCGAGCATCGAGCAGAGCAGGATGCCCGCCAGGCCGAACCACACGCCGACACCGAACGGAAGCTGCAGCGCGCGCGAAGCGATGGTGCCCGTGGCGTTGATCTGCGCCGTCACGTAGGTGAACGACGCGACCACCAGCACCAGCACCGCGCACAGGCGCGCGAAGTTGCCGCCGTAGCGCGTGCCGATGAAGTCCGGCACCGTGTAGCAGCCGAACTTGCGCAGGTACGGCGCCATCAGCACCGCCACCAGCACGTAGCCGCCTGTCCACCCCACCACGTACGCGATATAGGCGTGACCGCCCATGTAGATGCCGCCCGCCATGGCGACGAACGAAGCGCCCGACATCCAGTCCGCGGCGGTCGCCATACCGTTGAACACCGTAGGCACCTGTCGGCCCGCGACATAGTAGGCATCGAGCTGCATGGTGCGCGACAGCCAGCCGATCAGCGCGTAGATGAAGATCGTGAAGGCCACGAACATGATGCCGATCGTGTCCTCCTTGACCCCCATCGATTCGGCGAGCGCCATCAAGCCGACGAACAGGAGGAAGCCGCCCGTGTAGAAGCCGTAGATCTTGGGCAGGTTGTCGATGAACGAGCCCTGCATCTTGAACATAGCCATTGTTGTTCTCCCTTATTCCGTTTCGGCCATGCCGCACTCGACGTCGATCTTGTGCTGCTGCCAGGAAAAAATGAACAGCTGCACCACGAAGACGATGAGCGAACCCTGCGCAGCCATGTAATAGCCGAGCGGGAAGTGGTTGAACGTGAACGCGTTCAGATCCTTCGCAAACCAGTGCACCACGTAGGAGAAGATGAACCAGATGACCATGTGCACGATCATCAGGCTTCTCGTCCGTTTCCAGTGCATCTCCCTGTTGGACGCTTCCGTGCTCATTGCATGCCCTCCCTCTTTTGTTGTCCCCTCGCCCGGTTGCCCGGGCCATGCAGTTGCAGGCCGGCCGATTCTAGCCCACGTCAAATTTGTCCGCCCGCGTCAGTTACCCCGGATAATGCCGCAGTGCACCCAACTCCTGTCAGTCGCCTCGCCGACGCCGTACGGCGCTGGCTGCGCCGGTGGCGCCGCGATGAACCCATCCGCGACGCCGAGGCCTTGCGCCAGTTCCTGCAGACGCGCGCCAGCCACATCGCGCAAATGACCCTCTACGGGTACTTGCGCACGCGCGCGGGCACCCGCTTTCCCGAGCTTTTCGAGAATGACGCTTTCGTGGCATCCATGAACATCGCCAAGTGGCACGTCTGGCTGGCCTGCGTATCCGATCTTGCCGTGCACGCGGGCACCGTGCTGCGCCGAGGCGGTGCCTCCGCCCCGAATGTCGGCGCCCTGCTTCGCCGCTTGGTCGACGAAATACTGGCGCAAACCGGAACGCCGGCCGAGGCCGGCGCGGAGTTCGCCAATCACGCGCAGCGAGTGCGTGCGCGTCTGGCGCTGTGGGACTGGAATCCGGCGCTCGACGACGAAGCGGTTTTCGTCGAGAGTCCGACGGCGCTCGTGTACTGGGCGCCCGTCGTCGAGGACCTCAAGGCGCTCGACGAAGAGATCGTGCGCAACTCGATCCGCTTTCGCTGGCACGAGGTGCGTCGCGAACTGCACAAGAACCTGGATGCGGCGGCGATGACGGCGTCGGCGCAGTAGCGACGAGCCACGACCGCCGCCCGCCTGTTGTCGTGGCATCGGAGCGGCGCAGTTCAATCCGGTCGCACGGTGCATGCTCACAACAGTCCGTTCGAAATTGTGAAGACGACCGATCGTAGCGGTGGAACATTCCCTGAACCACTGGGGGAAACCCTAGAGAATCGGCGCTGCGGCGCAGCATCCTGCTGCACCGCAATACGAAGTCTTCCTCAGCCAGGCTGCTGCATCAGCAGCTGGACCAAGGCAGCCACGGAATCCGCGCCCATTTTCTCCATCACCTTGGCGCGATGGAACTCGACGGTCTTCACGCTGATGCCGAGCTCATCGGCGATCACCTTGTTCAGCTTGCCTTCGACCACGCGGTGCATGACTTCGCGCTCGCGTTCCGTCAGGGCCGCGATGCGCTCCGCGACCACGGAGCGCCGAGCACGCTTTTCGCGGATCTCCGCATCGCGCTCGAACGCGCGCTGGATGATGGTGAGCACGTCGCGGTAGCTGAAGGGCTTCTGGATGAAATCCACCGCGCCGCCCTTCAGGGCGCTTACCGCAGTCGGCACGTCGCCGTGGCCACTCACGAACACGATCGGGATCTCGACACCCTCGCGCTTGAGGTACTCCTGCAGCTCGAGGCCGCTCATGCCGGGCAGCCGCACGTCGAGCACCAGGCACGCGAGTCCGCCCGCGCGATACGACGCGATGAATTCGGCGGCGGTGGCGAAGGTCTGCACGGCGATGCCGTTCGATTCCATGAGCCAGCGCCAGAGCGTGCGGATGGCCTCGTCATCGTCGACGATGTAGGCGGTGGGCCTCGTGTCGTTCGCGCTCACGCGCCCTCCCCCAGCAGCTCCCGCACCCGGGCGAGCAGCGCCTGGGTGGAGAACGGCTTCGTGACGTAGGCGTCCGCGCCCACGGCAAGTCCATCGTCGACGTCGCTGTCGCGGCCCTTGGCCGAGAGCATCATCACCTTCACGCCCC
>DATKCI010000101.1:0-5725 GCA_035513255.1 Piscinibacter sp.
CGCCGCGCGGCGATGCCGTGGCGTGTTCCTTGCAGGCTCACCTCAACACGTTCAAACAGGAGCAGCGACATGCCGCAGTCGGGATTCAATCGTCGGGATGTGGTCAAGGGCCTGGGCGCCGGGGTCGGCCTGGCCGCGTCCGGATGGAGCGGCCTGCTCGCCGCACAGGCGCCGATCACGGTGGGGTTCATCTACGTGGGCCCGAAGGACGACTTCGGCTACAACCAGGCGCAGGCCGAGGCGGTGGCACAGGTCAAGACCCTGCCCGGCATCAAGACCGTCGAAGAAGAGAACGTGCCGGAGACGACCGCGGTGCAAAAGAGCATGCAGGCGATGATTTCGCAGGACGGCGCCTCGCTGGTCTTCCCCACCTCCTTCGGCTACTTCGATCCGCACACGCTGGCCGTGGCGGCGAAGAACGAGAAGGTGCGCTTCGCCCATTGCGGCGGCCTGTGGACCGAAGGCAAGCACCCGAAGAACACCGGCAGCTTCTTCGGCTACATCGACGAGTGCCAGTACCTCAACGGCGTGATCGCCGGCCACATGAGCAAGAGCAAGAAGCTCGGCTTCGTCGCGGCCAAGCCGATCCCGCAGGTGCTGCGCAACATCAACGCGTTCACGATGGGTGCGCGCTCGGTCGATCCGGCGATCAAGACGACGGTGATCTTCACCGGCGACTGGTCGATGGCGGTCAAGGAGGCGGAGGCGACCAACAGCCTCGCCGACCAGGGCTGCGACGTGTTCACGATGCATGTGGACGGCCCGAAGGTGGTGGTCGAAACGGCCGCGAAGCGCGGCAAGTTCGTCTGCGGCTACCACGCGAGCCAGGCCAAGCTCGCGCCGAACGCCTACCTCACCGGCGCCGAATGGAACTGGCTCACCGCCTACAAGACGATCATCGATGCGGCGCGCGCGGCCAAGCCGCACCCGAACTTTGTGCGCGGCGGGCTGAAGGAGGGCTTCGTGAAGGCTTCCGCCTACGGCGCGATGGTGCCCGAAGGCGCGCGCAAGAACGCCGACGGCGTGAAGGCCGCGATGCTCAAGGGCAGCTTCGACATCTTCAAGGGCGGCAGCGCCGGCCTGAAGGACAACACCGGCAAGGTCGTGATTCCGGCCGGCAAGGCCTTCAAGCAGACCGACGTCGAGCTCGAAGGCATGAACTACCTCGTGGAGGGGGTCGTCGGCCGGGTTTGAACATGAAGCGCTCCGAACGCGTCAACGACGCCGTCGAAGCGGTGGCCTTGCCGATGTTGGCGATGGCCGGCGCGCTGCTGCTGTTCGGCGCCTTCATCCTGGCAGGCGGCAAGAGCCCGGTGCAAGCCTGGCTCTTGTTATTTCAAGGCGCGTTCGGCGACTGGTTCTCGTGGCAGAACACGCTGCAGCGCGCCGCACCGCTGATGCTGACGGCCTTGTGCGTGGCGATTCCTGCACGCGCGGGGCTGATCGTCATCGGCGGGGAGGGGGCCCTGGTTTTCGGCGGCCTGGCATGCGCGGGGCTGCCTTACCTGTTCGCGCCGCCGTCGAATCTGATCGGGACCGCGATGGTGCTGGCGGCGGGCGCTGCGGCCGGCGCCGCCTGGATCGCGCTGGCCGGCGCACTGCGGCAGTACCGCGGCGTCAACGAGACGATCAGCAGCCTGCTGCTCGCCTACACGGCGATCGCGCTGTTCAAGCACTTCGTCGAAGGGCCGATGCGCGATCCGGCAAGCCTGAACAAGCCGTCGACACGGCCGCTCAACGAAGCCTGGCTGATCGGCACGCTGCCCGGGGCCGACATTCACTGGGGGCTCGTGTTCGGCCTCGTCGCCTGCGTGGTGCTCGGGCTGTGGCTGTTCTTCTCCACGTCCGGATTCGCGACACGCGTCGTCGGCGGCAACGCACGCGCGGCGCGGCTCGTGGGGTTGCCGAGCGGCCGCATCGTCATCGTGTCGTGCGCGATCGGCGGCGCATGTGCCGGGCTGGCCGGCGCGATCGAGGTGGCGGCGGTTCACACGGCGGCGAACGCGTCGCTGATCGCCGGGCTCGGCTATGCGGGCATCCTCGTGTCCTTCGTCGCACGGCACAACCCGTGGGTCATCGTGCCGGTGGCCGTGCTGTTCGGCGGCTTCGGCTCGGCCGGCAGCCTGCTGCAAAGGCGCATGGACGTGCCCGATGCGTCGGTGCTGGTGCTGCAGGGGTTCGCGTTCTTGCTGATTCTTGCGAGCGAGGCGTTGCGCGGGAGGTTGTTCACGCGAGCATCTGCACCGAGCCCCGCACCGAATCCGGCACCGAATCCCGCACCGATTCCCGCACCCATCCCCGTTCGCGCTGAGCCTGTCGAAGCGTCCGCGCGAACCACCCCACCCGCTCACCCTGAGCCAGTCGACGGGCGCGCCGCTTCCGAGCGCGACTTCGACAAGCTCAGTCCGACCCTTCAACAGGCTCAGGACGAGCGGGCGGACTTCGACAAGCTCAGTCCGGTGGGAGGGGCTCCGGCATGAACACCGACCTCGACGCATTCACCCTCACGCTGAATCTCCTCGTCGCCGTCCTCGGCGGCGCGATCCGGGTCGGCACGCCGTTCCTGATGGTCAGCCTCGCCGAGTGCATCACCGAGAAGTCCGGCCGCATCAACCTCGGCCTCGAGGGCGTACTCGTGTTCTCCGCGATGGCCGGTTTCGGCATCGCCTACCTCAGCGGCAACGTCTGGATCGGCGTGCTCGGCGCCGGCGCAAGCGGCGCCTTGCTCGCGCTGCTGCACGGTCTGGTCTGTTCACTCCCGCGCGTCAACGACATCGCCGCCGGCATCGCGTTGATGCTGCTCGGCAGCGGCCTCGCGTTCTATCTCGGCAAGCCGCTGATCCAGCCGCAGGCGCCGCAGATTCCGGCGCTGGCGCTCGGCGAGTGGAGCTCGTCACCGCAGGTGCGCTCGGCCTTGCAGATCAACCTGCTGTTCCCGCTCGGCGTGCTGCTGGCCGCGCTGTTCGCGTGGGGCTTCAAGTCCACGCGCTTCGGGCTCGTGCTGCGCATGGCCGGCGACTCGAGCGATGCGGCGCGTGCGCTCGGGTACTCGGTCAACGGCATCCGCATCGCGGCCACCACCTTGGGCGGCTTCATCGCCGGCCTGGGCGGCGCGTCGCTGTCCCTCTACTACCCCGGCAGCTGGAATGAAGGCTTGTCCAGCGGCCAGGGCCTGATCGCCGTCGCGCTCGTGATCTTCGCGCGCTGGAGCCCGATGCGCTGCCTCTGGGCGGCCCTGCTTTTCGGCGGCGCCGGCGCGCTCGGTCCGGCGCTGCAGTCGGTGGGGATCAGCGAGGGCTACTACCTGTTCAACGCCGTGCCGTACGTGCTCACCTTGCTGATCCTGGTGTGGACGTGTTCGCCGCGGCGCAGCCTGCAAGGCGCACCTGCAGAACTGGGCATGTCGCGCTGAGAAGCAGCCATCAACGAACCGAGACCCGTTCATGAACCGTTTCGTCGCCGCCGACCCCTACCGCTGGCCCTATGACGGCGACCTGTCGCCGGCGAATACGGCGCTCGTCGTCATCGACATGCAGACCGACTTCTGCGGCGTCGGCGGCTACGTCGACAAGATGGGCTACGACCTGTCGTTGACGCGCGCGCCGATCAAGCCGATCGCGGCCTTGCTGAAGGTGATGCGCGAAGGCGGCTACACGGTCATTCACACACGCGAAGGCCACCGGCCGGACCTGTCCGACCTGCCGGCGAACAAGCGCTGGCGCTCGCGCCAGATCGGCGCCGATGGCATCGGGATTGGAGACCCGGGGCCGTGCGGCCGCATCCTCGTGCGCGGCGAACCCGGCTGGGAAATCATTCCCGAGCTCGCACCGCAGCCCGGCGAGGTCGTGCTCGACAAACCCGGCAAGGGCTCGTTCTGCGCCACCGACCTCGAACTGATCCTGCGCACGCGCGGCATTCGCAACCTCGTGCTGACCGGCATCACGACCGACGTGTGCGTGCACACGACGATGCGCGAAGCGAACGACCGTGGCTTCGAGTGCCTGATCCTGTCGGACTGCACCGGCGCCACCGACCACGGCAACCACGTCGCGGCGCTGAAGATGGTGACGATGCAAGGCGGCGTGTTCGGTGCGGTGTCGTCGTCGGATGCGCTGATCGAGACCTTGGCGTGAGCACGCTGTTGCCGGGCGCGCTGCCTCGCAGGAACGGTGCGCTGGCGCTAGCCACCCATCGGCTCACGAAGCGCTTCGGCAGCTTCACCGCGCTCGACGAGGTGTCGCTGAAGGTGGCCCCCGGAACGGTGCATGCACTGCTCGGCGAAAACGGCGCCGGCAAGAGCACGCTGGTCAAGTGCGTCGTCGGCTACCAGCGTGCCGACGACGGCCAGGTGCTGATCGACGGCCGCGAGCACGACATTGCGTCGCCAGTGATCGCGCGCGAGCTGGGCATCGGCATGGTCTACCAGCACTTCACGCTGGTGCCGGGCATGACGGTCGCCGAGAACCTGTTGCTTGCGCGCGGCCGCCTGCCGGCGGTGATCGACTGGCCGTCGGTGCGCGCCGAGCTGGGCGCCTTTCTCGCGACCACGCCGTTTCGCCTCGACCTCGATGCGACGCCGCAGCAGCTCTCGGCGGGCCAGAAGCAGAAGCTCGAAATCCTCAAGCAGCTGCTGTTGAAGCCGCGACTCTTGATTCTCGACGAGCCGACCTCGGTACTGACACCGCAGGAGGCCGACGAGGTGCTGGGGCTCCTGCGCGCGCGTGCGCACGCGGGCGACTGCAGCATCGTGCTGATCACGCACAAGTTCAGGGAAGTCACCGCCTATGCCGACGACGTGAGCGTGCTGCGCCGCGGGCGGCTGGTGGCGGCGCACGGGGTGGCGCAGACCAGCCCGCAGCAGCTGGCCGGCGAGATGGTCGGCGGCACCGACGACGCCCGCCGGGAATTCACGGCGCCCGTACGCGCCGAACGTGAGCGCGGGCCGGTGCGGCTGCGGGTGCAGGCGTTGAGCGTCGAAGGCGACCGCGGCCAGACGGCGGTCGACGACCTGCATCTGGATGTGCATGCCGGCGAGATCGTCGGCGTGGCGGGCGTGGCCGGCAACGGGCAGCGCGAGCTGATGGAGGCCTTGGTCGGGCAGCGGGCGCGCACCGGCGGAGAAGTGTGCATCGCCGACGAAGCCTTCCACGCCACGCGCGAACAGAACCGGCGCCTGAAAGTGCGCAGCCTGCCCGAGGAGCCGCTGCGCAACGCCTGCGTGGCCGAGCTCAGCGTGGCCGACAACATCGGCCTGCGCAGCTTCGATGTGCCGCCCGCATCGCGCTTCGGTTGGCTGCATGCGGCGCGCTTGCGCGAGCGCGCGCGCCGGCTGATCGGCGAATTCGGCGTGAAGACACGCGGCGAGCGTGCGCCGATCCGTTCGCTGTCCGGCGGCAACGTGCAGCGCGCCGTGCTCGCGCGCGAACTGAGCGACGACGCCGACGTGCTGATCGTCGCGAACCCGGTGTTCGGCCTGGACTTCGCCGCGGTGGCCGAGATCCACCAGCGGCTGATGGACGTGCGCAACGGCGGCGGCGCGGTGCTGCTGATCAGCGAAGACCTCGACGAGCTGCTCGCGCTGTCGGACCGCGTGGCGGTGATGAGCGAGGGGCGCATCGTGCACGAGGTCGATGCGGCCGCGGCCGACCGCAACGTGCTGGGGGCGTTCATGGGCGGGCATGCGCACTGACGGAAGCGATCCTGGACTTGTTCCCTCTCCACGGGC
>DATKCI010000102.1:0-13708 GCA_035513255.1 Piscinibacter sp.
CAGCAGGAGAAACCCGGGTTCGCCAAGCGGCAGCAAGACCTGCTCGCCCAGCGCTACGACTTGTCTGACCGGCCGGCGCCGGGCGTGACGATGGCACGCGGCAAGCCGGTGCAAGACGGCGTGCGCGTGCGGCTGCCCGCGCGCATGAGCTGGGATCAGCTCGCCGCGATGACGCCGGAGCAGATCAAGAGCCGCAACCTGTGGCCGGCCGGCTTTCTGCCGCTGCCCCATCCGCACCACGAGGCGGGCGGGATGATCTTTCCGCAGCCGCTGATCGACGAAACCCAGCGCCAGACCGGGCGCGACCTGACGCGATTCGACCTCGACTTCGACCTGCCGCAGCACATGCTGCCGGAATTCCCGGCGCCGATTTTCCTGAGCACCCGCCCGGATCTGGGCGACGTGTCGCGCGGCCAGCTCGTCACGCTGGACAACTTCGAGACCTTGTTCAAGGACGCGCTCAACCCGAAGCAACTCGAGGGCTTGCGGCTCCTGGTCACGCCGTTCCCTCAGCAGCAGTTCAACGCCACCGAAGACCGGCGTGCACTGCGACCGCACATGGGGGTGGCGTGTCTCGACTGCCATGCCAACGGCCACACCAATGCGGCCACGCACACGGTGGGCGACATCCGCCCCAACGAGCTGCGGCACCGCATCGACACGCCGTCGCTGCGCGGCGTGAACATCCAGCGCCTGTTCGGTTCGCAGCGCGCGTTGAAGACGGTGGAGGACTTCACCGAATTCGAACAGCGCGCGGCCTACTTCGACGGCGACCCGGCCACCGCCGCGCGCAAGGGCGTGAACCCGCTCGAACGCGGCAGCCAGGTGCACTTCATGGGCGAGTTCCAAAGCCTGCTCGACTTTCCGCCGGCACCGAAGCTCGACCTGCTCGGCCGACTGGATCCGGCCAAGGCCACCGCAAGCGAGCTGCGTGGCGAGAAAGTGTTCTTCGGCAAGGGGCAGTGCGCGAGCTGCCACACGCCGCCCTACTACACCGACAACCTGATGCACAACCTGCGCACCGAGCGCTTCTACAACGAGACCACGGTGAACGGCCGCAAGGCACTGGCCGACGGGCCGATCAAGACCTTCGTGCTGCGCGGCATCAAGGACTCGCCGCCGTACCTGCACGATGACCGTTTGATGACGCTGGACGACACCGTGGAATTTTTCAACCTGGTGCTCGGGGTGAAGCTGAAGGAGCAGGAGAAGAAGGATCTGGTGGCGTTTCTGCGGACGCTGTAGCCCGGGTGAAATCCGGGGTGCTGCGCTCGCACTCCAATGCTGCCCCCGGATTGCATCCGGGCTACGGGATCAAGGTCGCTCGAAGCGCCCGCTCTTCTCCGACGCGAACAGCGCGTCGATGATGCGCATGTTCATCACCGCATCGTCCAGGCCGGCGGCCGTCGGTGTCTCGCCCCGCACCGCGCGCGAAAACGCCTCCGCCTGCAGCTGGTACTGGTCGACGACCGGCAGCGCGACGGTGCGCATGCCGCTGCCGTCGGGCGCGCTCGCGTCGTCGATCCAATAGCGGCATGGCTTGTCCTGCGGCGCGTTGAACGGAATCTCGATCTCGATGCGGCCCTGCGTCCCGACGAGCTGGATGCGCTGGTAGCGCGCCGACTGCGTGGACACCGTGAACGCCAGCTGCCGGCCGCCCGGGAAGTCGAGCAGGCCGCTGGCGGTGCGGTCGATGCCGAGCACCGGGTCGCGCTCCATCGTCGCGATCACCCGCTCGGGATCGGCTTCGAAGAACCAGCGTCCGGCGACGATCGCGTAGCAGCCGATGTCGTACAGCGAGCCGCCGCCGATGTCGGCCATGTTGCGGATGTTGGCCGGGTCGGCGTTGTAGTAGCTGAACGGAACCTGGATGAAGCGCAGCTCGCCGATCGCGCCGCGGCGCACCTCCTCTCGCGATTCGATCCACTGCGGGTGGTGGCGCACCATGAAGGCTTCGCGGATGTGCACCTTCGACGCATGGGGCCGCAGCACCTCGAGCTCGCTCGCCGTCAACGACATCGGCTTCTCGCACAGCACGTGCTTGCCGGCCTGTGCGGCGGCCAAGGTCATCGGCACGTGCAGATGGTTCGGCAACGGGTTGTAGATCGCCTCGATCGACGGGTCGGCCAGCAGCGCCTCGTACGAGCCGTAGGCTGTCGGGATGCCGAGCGTCGATGCCGCGGCCTGAGCGCGCGACAGCTCTCTCGAAGCGATCGCAGCAACCTGCAATCCGCGGCTCCTGAGCATGCCGGGAATGACACGTTGGGTGCCGATCAGTGCAGTGGACAGAATGCCCCAGCGTACGGGTGTCATGAGCAAAGCCTCTCGTGAATTGGAACGGCGGGTGCCGTTCCGAGCATGCCACAAGGGTCCAGCCAGGCCCGTCGGTTCCCGCTACGCCGTTCGGATCACCGAGATGTGCTCCGTACCGCTCTCCGGCAGCCACACCTCGCCGGGCCGGCCCAGAATTTGGCGCACGTTCGCCGCCTCGCGCGGGAAGCCGAAGCGCTCGAAGCGTTCGCCAGCCGGATCGAAGCGGAACATCGCGTTGCCGCCGAAGTCGCTGAGCCAGACCTGGTCACGTTCGTCGACGTACACCGCGTAGGCCCGCGGGGTGTCGCCCGGCAGCTTCCACGTGCGCCAGCTCTTCGCCGCGGGATCGTGGACCGAGACGTTGCCGCTGTTCCATTCGCTGACCCAGATGCGGCCGCGGCTGTCGCTCCAGACACGGCGCGCGCCCTGGTTCTTCGTCGGCGGCTCGACCACCCGCGACTCGCCGGTGCGGCGGTCGATCTGCGCGATGAACGAGCCCGCCAGCGAACACCACCAGACCTCGCCGGCTGGCGTCGCGCAGATGCCGTAGGGCCCGCGGCCGCGCGGCGCATCCTTCACGCTGACCTGCCCGGTCTTCGTCGCGACCTTGCCGACGACGCCGCTCTGGCCGGTGAACCACAGGTCGCCGTCACCGTCGAAGGCGCAGGTGTTGAGGTTGGCGTACGGCGCACCGTCCGGCAGCGGGAACACCCGCACGGCGCGATCGGGCCAGCCGACGCGCACGATGGCGTTCTGCCCGCTGTCGGTGAGCCACGCCGCTTTGTCCGGGCCCTGGATCACGCCATGCGGCGACGATCGGTCACCGAGCGCGACGAGTTCGGTGCGGCCACTCTTCGGATCGAACCACCCGAGGTGCCCGCTGCGCTGCGCCGAGAACCACACGCCGCCGTCGGGCGCCGGCGCGACGTCATGGATGCCGGTGCGGCTCGGCGTCGCGAGCGGCCAGGATTGCATGCGGGCGGGCTGGGCGCGTGGGGCGGCGGGAAGGGCTGCGACGATGCCGATTGCGCAGAGCATGCCGAGCGCACCGCGTCGCGAGATTTCTTGCATCGTGACTTCCTTCCAATGAGAGGCGGCAGCGCGCCCGTCCGGCAGATGCTATCGACTGTCAGGAACACTGTCCCGCCTGGGCACTTTGACTTGCTTACCAGCTCAGCATATGCTTCGGCATATGCCACATGGAAATCATCATGATTGAAGAACGCCACGTCAGCCTTTTTCGAAACGGCCGCAATCAAGCTGTTCGGATTCCCCGCGAATTCGAAATGCCGGGATCTGAAGCGATCATGCGCAAGGACGGCGATCGACTGATCATCGAACCGCTGCGGCGATCGAACCGACTTCTCGACTTGCTCAAGACCCTGGAGCCAATGAATGATGGCTTCCCCGAGATCGAAGATCCGCCGGTCAAGGACGAGGACATTTTTTGATGGACGGGCATCGCTATCTTCTCGACACGAATGTCATCTTGGCCCTGGTCAAGGACCCGCAAGGCCCCGTGTTTCAAGCCCTGTCCGACAGGCTACCGGATACGGCCTGCACGAGCATCGTGGTTGCAGCGGAGATCTGCTTCGGGCTCTGCAAGGGCGTGTCCGACAGGTTGCGTGTCCGCGTCGAAGCCGTGTTGTCCGCTCTCGACGTGCTGCCGCTGGAATGCCCCGTGGAACAGCACTACGGCGAGATTCGCGCCCAGCTGCAGCAACGCGGCCAGCCGATCGGTCACAACGACCTGTTCATCGCGGCCCATGCCCGAGCCTTGGGTCTGACACTCGTGACTCGCAACCTCGGTGAGTTCGAACGCGTACCCGGGCTCAAAGTCGAGAGTTGGCTCCCGCCCGCATAGGCAGGCCGCACACGGCCTCCCGCGCCATCAGAAACGTCGCCGCATTCCAGCTCTGCCCCGCCATGCCCATCGGCTTGAGCGTCTTGCCGTGGAACCATTCGGTGAAGCGCCAGCCGTCCAGCTGGTTGGTGTGCGCGAGTTTGCCCAATTCGGCGTGGGCCAACGCGCGCTTGCCCATCGCCGCCAGCGCCAGCACCCAGAAGCCGCCGACGAACGGCCAGATGCCGCCGTTGTGGTACTGGTGAGGCAGGTTCTGCCGGTGCCGGCTCATGTATTGCCGCCACAGCGTGTGGTCGGTGGTCAGCGGCTGCGTGACGATGCGCAGCGGATACGGGTCGGCGACGCGGCTGGCCAGCAAGGTCTTCACGATCTGATGTGCGGCCGAATCGCCGGCCAGCCCGTAGAGGATCGCGAGCAGGTTCCCGAACACGTCGCCCTCGTCGCCGACGTACGAGAAGTTCAGGAAGCTGACAAACAGGCCCGAGTGGTTGCGGCCGCGCCGTGCGTAGTGCCGCAGCAGCCGCACCCGGCGATATTCCTGCGATTCCTTGCTGAAGGGGTCGAACAGGTGCGTGAAATGATGGTGCGTGGCGTCCTGGTTCGGCAGCCCGAACAGGCGCTTCACCTGGTACCACAGCGCATTCGTGTAGAGCACGAAACCCGAGCGCGGCATGATGTCGGCCCAGTCGCTGGCTTCGTTCTGCTGCAGCAGGAAGAAGCGCTGGTGCTCCTGCGCCAGCAGCCACTGCAGCGCGCGCCGCACCTGCGGCCCCCAGCGGCCGGCGACGTCGGGCAGCGCGCTGCGGCGGCGGGTGTGCTCCACCGCGATCAGCCACCACAGCGTCGCGTCGATGCAGCCGAGGTACCAGAAGTCGGCGTCGTCGCTGGCCGGGTCGACGTACTTGGCAATCTGGCCGTTCGGCGCCTGCCGCTCGGCCAGCACGTCCAGGCTCGCGACGGCGCCGCGCTCCAGCGCGGGCACGCCGCTGCCGGCCATCGCCAGCACGCAGATGGCCGCGTCGCGGCCGAAGATGCAGGTGTAGCTGCGCGCCTCGGCCGCCTGGGTGCGGCTCGCGGCCAGAATGCCCTGAGGGGCGAGATTGCGCTCCAGCAGGCGCAGCGACTCGCTGGCGCACGCATCGACGAGTGCGTGTCGTGAATGGGGATCGATCATCGGTTCTCTTGTGGCGGGACCCGGGCGCACCGACTGCGCCGCAGGCTTGGCTGACCGCCAGTGTAGAGACGCGCCGCGCACCGCCGGCGCGGAGCAAGGCCGTCTTTCCGGCACTATTCGACACCGGCGCGAGGGCGGCGCCGGCGACTTCGGAGGCGAACGCTCAAGACCGATCGTCGCCCTTGGTGGGCCACCACCGCTCCAGCCGCGCTGCCGCCCACTCGCGCCCGCCCAGCCCGAAGGCCAGCGCCATCGCGAGCACGATGCCCGTCAGGATGATCAGGAAGGCGTTGGTCAGGATCGCGCCGCCGATCTCGATCTCGTCGAGCGCGATCATGATGACGAACGCGAGGATCGCGTAGCGCGCAAGCCTGCCCAGCGCTTCGGCATCGCGCACGCCGATGCCGCGGCAGTAGGTGACGACCGCGTTGCCGACGAAGCGCGCGAAGTAGGTGCCGAACGCGAGGATCAGCAGCGCGACGACGACCCGCGGCACGAAGAACATCACGCGGCTGAGCAGCTCGGTGACGTAGCTCAGGCCCAGGCTGTTGAACGCGACGATCAGCGCCGCGAGGATGACGACCCAGTACACCAGCACGCCGAACAGCCGCGTCGTGTCGAACTCCGCCCCCCCGCGCTGCAGAAATCCGTCCATGCCGGAGCGCTGCGTGACGATGTGGAAGTTGATCGCGCGCAAGCCCTTCTCGATCGCGAAGCGCGCGGCCTTCGCGACCAGGAAACCGGCCAGCAGGATCAGCAGTGCCAGGCCCAGGCGGGGCAGGAAGGCGCCGAGCTGGATCAGGAAGGCCCGCGCGGGCTCGAGCAGCATGTCAACTCTGTCCATGGGATTCCCCTCCTCGTCGATGCATCAGGCCGAGGATGCCCTGCAGCGGAATGCGGACCCAATCCGGTCGGTTGTCGATCTCGTAGCGCAGCTCATAGAGGGCCTTCTGCAGCTCGAACAGCCCGAGCAGGCCCTCGCCCGGCACCAGCGACTCGTACAGCCCGGCTGCGCCGGCGTAGGCATCGTAGGACTGCAGGAAGGCCGTGCGCACCTGCTGTTCCCACTCGAGCGCCAGCGGCGCCAGCGATGCCGCTTCATCGTCGTTCTGCGCCGCGCCGCGCAGCGCGCTGACACCGGCATAACTGAAGGAGCGCAGCATACCGGCCACGTCGCGCAGCGGCGAGTGCTTGGCGCGGCGCTCCTCGAAGCTGCGCCCGGGCTCGCCTTCGAAGTCGATGATGACGAAGTCGTTGCGCGAGACCAGCACCTGCGCCAGGTGGTAGTCGCCATGGAAGCGCGTCTTCAGCGAACGCGGCGCCGACCGCGCCAGTGAGTCGATGCGCCGCACGATTTCGTCGCGCATGGCGAGCACCGCACCGGCTTCGGCGAGCGCCGGTCCGGCCAGGCGTTCGCCGGCTTGGCGCAAGCTTTCCAGTGCGGCGCGCGCCTCGTCGGCGACGTGGCCGCCCAGCTCTCGAAGTTCTCCGGCCGTCAGGGGCTCGGGCTCGAAGGCCGGGTCGCCGCTGCGCGCCGCGAACGCGAGATGCAGCTCGGCGGTGCGCTGGCCCAGCTTGCGGATCAGCTCCAGGTAGGCGCCGTGCACGTCGGGGGGCGGCGGCTCGACCCGCTGCCGGCAGTCCTCCAGATAACGGGTCAGGTAGTCCTGCGTGTAGACCCAGCCGTCGCCTTGGTTCGGCACGTAGGCCTGCACCATCACGAGCGTGGTCGGCGTGCCGTCGGGGGCGACGTGCTCGACGACGCCGGCCACCGGCACGCAGTTCGGGAACTTCGCCACCTCGGTCAGGTAGCGGCCGATCTCGTACTCCGGATTCATGCCGCTGCGCAGACGCCGATAGCCTTTGACGAACAGCCGGTCGTCGAGCGTGATCAGTGTGTTGCTGCTCTGCGCCTTCGGCCGGCCCACCGGCAAGCTTTGCCAATCCTCGCCGGCCAGCTCGGCGAAGGTCGAGGTCGGCACGAAGCGCAGCTTGCCGTTCGCGGTGGACAGCTCGCGGCGCTCGCCGATCGCCTGCAGCACCGCATGGCAGAACGGCTCGTCGGCGAACGCGTCGCCCATCACGCCGACGTTGGCCTGCTGCCGAACGCGGGCCACCGCCGCGCCGCCCAGGTTGCGGGCCCGCTCCTCGTCCTGGTCGTCCCAGGCCATCGCGAGCGCGACGAAGTAGTTCGACGGCGCCTCGGGTCCCTCCAGATCGAGCAGCGCCAGCAGCCAGGTCTGCGCGCCCTGCTCCCACATCGTGTGGTCGGCGAGGCGCGCGCGCTTGACCTCGGTGCCCTTGGCGGCATACCAGCGCTGTGCCTCGATGTAGCGCGGCAGGGTGCTGGTCTCGAACTGCGCGCGCGTCTTCACGGCCATGCCGATGCGCCACGGCACGACATGGTCGCGGAACAGGCTGTTCCAGCCATCGAAGAGCACGAGCACCGGGCGGTCCTCGGCGTGGATGTATTCCTCGTGCCAGCTCGGCACCTCCACGTCGGTCGCGAGGCGGAACCAGTAGAACGCGTGGGCCGGCATCGTCAGCAGGTACGGCAAGTCGCCGATCGGCGGGAACGCCGTGCGGCCGAGCATTTCCACCGGCACGCGGCCGCGGAATCGCGACAGGCCGAGCTCCACCGGCTGCGCCGAGCGCGACAGGTTGGCCACGCACAGAATCGCGTCGTCCTCGTATTCACGCAGGTAGGCGAGCACCTTGCGGTTGCCGGCCCTCAGGAACGTGAGCTGGCCGCGCCCGAAGGCCTTGCTCGTGTTGCGCACCGACAGCATGCGGCGCATCCAGTGCAGCAGCGACGACGGCTCGCGCAGCTGCGCCTCGACATTGACCGCTTCGTAGCCGTAGATCGGGTCCATGATCGGCCCGAGGTACAGGCGCTGCGGATCGGTGCGCGAGAAGCCGGCGTTGCGGTCCGGGCTCCACTGCATCGGCGTGCGCACGCCGTTGCGGTCGCCGATGAAGACGTTGTCGCCCATGCCGATTTCATCGCCGTAGTAGATGATCGGCGAGCCCGGCATCGACAGCAGCAGGCTGTTCATCAGCTTGATGCGGTCCATGTCGTTTTCCATCAGCGGCGCGAGGCGCCGGCGGATGCCGAGATTGATGCGCGCACGCGGGTCGGCCGCGTAGGTGTTGTACATGTAGTCGCGCTCTTTGCTCGTCACCATCTCGAGCGTGAGCTCGTCGTGGTTGCGCAGGAAGATCGCCCACTGGCAGCTCTCGGGAATCTCCGGCGTCTGCTGCATGATCTCGACGACCGGGAAGCGGTCTTCCTGCGCGATCGCCATGTAGATGCGCGGCATCAGCGGGAAGTGGTAGGCCGCGTGGCACTCGTCGCCGTCGCCGAAGTAGTCGCGCACGTCCTCGGGCCACTGGTTGGCCTCGGCGAGCAGGAAGCGGTTGGTGTAGCTCGCGTCGATGGCGGCGCGCAGCTGCTTGATCACCGCATGGGTTTCCGGCAGGTTCTCGTTGTTGGTGCCTTCGCGCTCGATGAGGTAGGGAATCGCGTCGAGCCGGAAGCCGTCGACGCCCATGTCGAGCCACAGCCGCATCGTGCGGAAGATCGCCTCCAGCACCTTCGGGTTGTCGAAGTTCAGGTCCGGCTGGTGGCTGAAGAAGCGGTGCCAGTAGTAGGCCTTCGCGACCGGGTCGTAGGTCCAGTTCGACGTTTCGGTGTCGGTGAAGATGATGCGCGTGCCCTTGTACTTCTCGTCGCTGTCGCTCCAGACGTAGAACTCGCGCTCGGGTGAGCCGGGCGGCGCGCGCCGCGCGGCCTGGAACCAGGGGTGCTGGTCCGAGGTGTGGTTGATGACGAGCTCGGTGATGACCTTCAGGTCGCGCCGGTGCGCCTCGTGCAGCATCACCTTGAAGTCTTCGAGCGTGCCGTACTGCGGGTTGACCTCGTCGTAGTGCGAGATGTCGTAGCCGTCGTCGCGCAGCGGCGACGGGTAGAACGGCATGAACCAGATCGTGTTGACGCCCAGGTCTTTCACGTAGTCGAGCTTGGCCGCCACGCCCTTGAAGTCACCGATGCCGTCGTCGTTGGAGTCGAAGAAAGCCTTGACGTTGAGCTGGTAGATGACCGCGTCCTTGTACCAGAGCGCGGCGTCGTTGCTCGGGATCGTGGCGCCGTGTTCGGCTTCTTCGAGTTGGGGAATCTCCGGGGCGTTCATCGTCGGCCGTTCAGAGGAAGTAGTCGAAGTCCTGCTCGCGGCGCATGTGGCGGCGCAATCTGAAGACGTGCGCCGGCACGCGTTGCGGATCGAGAATCACGAAGTTGCGCGTGCCCTGCCACAGGAAGCGCTGGTCGCTCAGCAGGTCGTGCAGCTCGTACGGCAGGTCCGCGTCGAGCCCGAGTGCCTGCGCGTCGAGCTCCAGCCAGCCCGACTGCGTGTGGTAGGGGTCGAGGTTGACGACGGTGAGAATCACGTTCTCGGCGTCCGGCGTGCTCTTGGCGTAGGCAATCAGCTGGTCGTTGTCGATGCCGAAGAAGCGCAGGTTCCCGTCGGCATGCAGCGCCGGATTTTCGCGCCGGATGCGGTTCATGCGGGCGATGAAGTCACGCAGGCTGTCGGGGTGGTCCAGGTTCCAGTGGCGTTGTTCGTACTTCTCGGAGTGCAGGTATTCCTCGCTGCCCGGCGAGCGCGGCACGTGCTCCATCAGCTCGTAGGCCGGCCCGTAGATGCCGTAACTCGCCGCCAGCGTGGCGGCGAGCACGAGCCGCGACATGAACACCGAGCGCTGACCGGAATGGAGATGTTCGTTGAGGATGTCCGGCGTGTTCGGCCAAACGTTCGGCCGGAAGTACTGGCGGCCCGGCCCCCGGCTGAGTTCGGTGAAGTACTCGGTCAGCTCGTGCTTGGTGTTGCGCCAGGTGAAGTACGTGTACGACTGCGTGTAGCCGAGCTTGGCGAGCCGGTGCATCACCTTCGGCCGCGTGAACGCTTCGGCGAGGAAGATGAGGTCGGGGTGCTCGCGCTTGAGCTCGGCGATGACCCACTCCCAGAAGGCGAAGGACTTCGTGTGCGGGTTGTCGACCCGGTACACGTTCACACCCTGGGCGATCCAGTGGTCGAAGATGCTCTTCAGCTCGGCCCACAACGCGCGCCAGTCCTCGGTCTCGAAGTCGAACGGGTAGATGTCCTGGTATTTCTTCGGCGGGTTCTCGGCGTACTGCACGCTGCCGTCCGGGCGCTTGCGGAACCAATGCGGGGCTTCGGTCACGTACGGGTGGTCGGGCGCGCACTGGAACGCGATGTCCAGGGCCACCTCGATGCCCATGTCCCGGGCCTTCGCGACGAGGCGGCGAAAGTCGTCCGGCGTGCCGAGCTCGGGCAGGATGCTCTTGTGGCCGCCCTCCTTCGCGCCGATCGCCCAGGGGCTGCCGACGTCGCGGGGCTCGGCCACCAGCGCGTTGTCGCGCCCCTTGCGCTTCTCGCGGCCGATCGGATGGATGGGCGGGAAGTACAGCACGTCGAAACCCAGCTCGGCGACGTAGGGCAGCCGTGCCTCGACGTCTCGAAACGTGCCGTGGCGGTCAGGGTCGGGCGACGCCGAGCGCGGGAACAACTCGTACCACGTGCTGTAGCGTGCGCGCTCGCGGTCGGCGACGAGCGGCAGCTCGACCGGGTGCGTGGTGGCCAGGCGGCGATCGGGGTAGCGCTCGGCGACGGCGGCCACGGCGTCGTCGAGCGCGAGCGCCTTCAGCGCCTCGGCGTCGGCCGTGGAATCCGCTTCGCGGCGCAGCCTGGCGCCGGCGTCCTTCAGCGCCTTCTGGTCCGCGCCACGCGCCCGCGCGGCCGTGTCGGCCAGCAGCGCGGCGCCGACCTGCGCGGCGATGCGGATGTCGTCGGCATCGACGCGGCGCGACAGCTCGTGGCGCCATGAGCGGAAGTGGTCGACCCAGGCCGTCGCCGTGTAGAGATACCGGCCCGGCGCCGGCGGCGTGAACTCGGCGTGCCAGACGTCGTTGCCGGTCGGTGCCATCTCGGCTTCCTGCCAGGCCACCTCGTTCTCCGGGCGCCAGCACAGCATCACGCGCAGCACGTCGTGGCCATCGGTGAAACAGTGCGCTTCGATCTCGACCGGTTCGCCAGCGACCCGCTTGACCGCGAAACGGCCGCCGTCGATCGAAGGAATCACCGCGTCGATGACCGCGCGCACCCGGCCCTGGTTGTCTTTCGACGCGGCGCTGCGGGAGCGTGTCTTGGCAGTGGTCATTCGGCGTCGGGCTTCAAGACGATGGTCGACAGCGGCGGCAGCGTGAGGCTCAGCGAATGGCGGCGGCCTTGCGACCCCACCGGCGACGACTCGACGACGCCCAGGTTGCCCCAGCCGGAACCGCCGTAGTCGCGCGCATCGCTGTTGAGCAGCTCGCGCCAGCGGCCTTTCGCCGGCACGCCCAGCAGGTAGTTCTGGCGCGGCAGCGGCGTGAGATTGCAGACGACGAGCAGCGGCGCACCCTGGCGGTCCTTGCGCAGGAACGCGATCACGGTCGCCTCGGCGTCGCGGTTCTCGACCCATTCGAACCCGTCGGGCGTGAAGTCGAGTTCGTACAGCGCCGGCTCGGCCCGATAGAGCGCATTCAGGTCACGCACGAAGCGGCGCACTCCCTGGTTCTCCGGCGCGTCGCCGCTCGACCAATCGAGCTCGCCATCGTGCGCCCACTCGCGCCGCTGCGCGAACTCGCCGCCCATGAACAGCAGCTTCTTGCCCGGGTGCGTCCACATCAGGCCGAACAGCGCGCGCAGGTTGGCGTGCTGCTGCCAGGCGTCGCCCGGCATCTTGCCGATCAGCGAGCCCTTGCCGTAGACCACCTCGTCGTGCGACAGCGGCAGCACGAAGTTCTCGTTGAACGCATAGACCAGCGAGAAGGTCAGCTTGTCGAGGTGGTACTTGCGGTGGATCGGGTCTTCCTTCATGAAGGCCAGCGTGTCGTGCATCCAGCCCATGTTCCACTTCATCCCGAAACCGAGGCCGCCCATCGTCGTCGGTCGCGACACCATCGGCCACGCGGTGGATTCCTCGGCGACCGTCACCGTGTCCGGGTGCTCGCGGTACACCGACTCGTTCAGCCCACGCAGGAACTCGATCGCCTCGAGGTTCTCCTTGCCCCCGTGGCGGTTCGGGATCCAGTCGCCGGCGTCGCGTGCGTAGTCGAGGTAGAGCATCGACGCCACCGCATCGACACGAATGCCGTCGAGGTGGTACTTCTGCAGCCAGAACAGCGCCGACGACGCGAGGAAGCTGCGCACCTCATGCCGGCCGTAGTTGAAGATCGCCGAGTTCCACTCGGGGTGGAAACCCTGGCGCGGATCCGAGTGTTCGTACAGGTGCGTGCCGTCGAACTCGTAGAGCCCGTGCGCGTCGTTCGGAAAGTGCGACGGGACCCAGTCGAGCAGCACGCCCAAGCCCTGCCCATGCAGGTGGTCCACGAAGTACATGAAGTCCTGCGGCGTGCCGTAACGCGCGGTCGGCGCGAAGTAGCCGGTCGTCTGGTAGCCCCAGGAGCCGTAGAACGGATGCTCGGTGACCGGCATCAGCTCCACATGCGTGAAGCCGGTCTCGCGCAGGTACTTCGCCAAGGCGTGCGCAAGGTCGCGCCAGCCGAGAAACTCGCCGTTCGCGCGCCGCCACGAGCCGGCGTGCATCTCGTAGACGGCCATCGGTGCGTCGAGCGCGTTCTTCGGGCCGCGTTCGCGCATCCAGTCGGCGTCGTGCCACTCGTAGCCGAGCGGCCAGACACGGGAGGCCGTGGCCGGTGGGAGCTCGGTGCAGAAGGCCATCGGATCGGCCTTGTCGAGCGACGCGCCGCTCGGCGTGACGATGCGGTACTTGTAGGCGTGGCCGGGCTGCGCTTCGGTGGCCCGGCCCTCCCAGATCCCGCTGCCATCGGGGCGCGGCTGCAGCACGTGGGCCGACGCGTCCCACTGATTCCATTCGCCGATCACCGACACCGACGCGGCGTTCGGCGCCCACACGCCGAAGCGTGCACCGCCGTCGTCGGCCGGATGGCACCCCAGATGCTCGAACAGTTGCGAGTGGGTGCCTTCTCGGAAGAGGTAGATGTCTTGATCGCTCAACACGAGAATGCCGAATCCTTTTTTTCTTCGAGGCCCCGGGGGGCGACGGTGACAGCGGTCCCCGCGCCGAGGAACGCGACGCAAAAGCGGGACCACAGGCTTGGCGATCACCGTAACACGGGCTTGCGGGCATGGACAAATCGGGGGCCGGATTACCGCTGTCGGCATCAGGCCCTCTCTCTTGCTCCCTGGAGAGGGCTTGGGGTGAGGGTGCGGCGTCGCAAACAGTTCGTAGCCCGGATGCAATCCGGGAGCGGC
>DATKCI010000103.1:0-17110 GCA_035513255.1 Piscinibacter sp.
GCCGCGCGGCGAGCAGGTCAGGTGTTGGAACACCTTCTTGTATACAAGCAAGCGATATGCCAGTGAAAACGTCCCCCAAACCTGTTGCGGCACGCCGTGAGGCACCAGGAGAGGGCCGCCAGGCTGCTGCGGTGAGCGCGCGGCGTGCGTGCCCGCGAAAACAGCACCACGCTGGGGCGGACTGGTAGCCCGGATGCAATCCGGGGTTCGGCCTCTCACGAAACGCCGCACCCCGGATTTCATCCGGGCTACGAACGGGTCAGTTCGATTCCTTGACCATCCGCCTGCCGGCCGACTGGATCGGCCGGGCGTTCATCGGGTACAGACGCGAGAAGATGCCGAGCTGGTCGTCGGAGATGCCGACCGGCGTTTTCATCACCATCCAGACCACGCCTTCGCTGCACGGCGGCGTGGTCAGCGAGCCCATGTAGATGAAGTAGCCGCGGTCGGCGGGCAGCAGTTCGTTGAGGTCGATGTTCACGCGCGCCGGCTGCTCTTCGCCCTTTTCCAGCGGCAGGTTGTTCCACACCGTCTGCACGACCGGCTGAGCCCCGCCGCGCTCCAGCAGCACCGCGACGACCGCGAGGCGGCCTTCGTCGTCCTTGTGAACGAGGTGCGCGTCCATGTCGAACTGACGGCCGGCGATGCGCTCTTCGGATGGACGGTGAAAGTGGAACTGCTGCAGCTCGTAGCGGCGGCCGAGCACTTCGATGTGGTTGCCGGGTGCCACGTTCACCTGCACCGTGTGGCCGTTGTCGATCACGCGGAACGCGCTCGGCCGGTAGTCGAAGCGCACCGGCTCGAGATCGACCCGGATGCCGTCGTGCAGGTCGATCGGGCTCTGGCGCTTGCCGGTGGCGCACTTGGCGAACTCGGGCTTGAGGCGTCCCCAGACCTCGGGGCCGGTGGCGCCTTGGTAAGTCCAGTGCGACGCCGCCGACTTGGGCTGCGGCGCCGGCCCCGTATCCGCCGCGCCGCCTGCCGCCGCAAACCGAGCGGCGGGCGTTCCGGTGGCTGCGGCTGCGGCGACAGGATTCGCCGGACGCCGCGTCGTGAGTCGCAGTTCGCCAGGTCCGTCGTCCTCGATCTTGCCGCCGTCGCCCAGCGTTTCACTGAGCCGCCGGCGCAGCTTGTCCATCGGGTTTTCGGGTTCGCTGGCCGCCGCGGCATGCACGTCGGCCACGTCCGATGCCGCGGCTTGCGGCTGCGAGGCGGCAGGCGGCACCGCCTCGGCGACCGCCATCGGCGCCGAAGCCGCCTTCGCGGGCTGTATTTTCGGCAATGCCTGGCGCGGCCACGTTTCCGGCTCGGGCCAGAACAGATAAGCCGCGCCGCCGAGCGTCCCGACCCCGAACACGGCGGCGGCACCGACGATCAGCTTCTTGCGTGACAGTGAAATCCGGAACGGCAACCGCGGCAGACGAAACCGCTTCGGCGAGGCCACGCCTTCCTCGGCCCCGCCTTCGGGATCCGGCACGGGCGCAGCTGCGGGAGCGGGAGTCGGTTTCGCCATGACCGGATATCGGTCGGGGCGGCACCATCTTGAGCCGTGGCTAGGTCACGCGCGGTTTGACCCAGATCCAGGCGAACACGCCGATGCTCATCATCAGCAGCGAGGCCGCCGCCAGCCCGACCGCCGAGTGCATCACCAGCGGCGCGATGACGCCGGCGACGATGCCGTTGGCCATGCTGCCGATGAAGGCCTGGAACGACGACGCCATGCCGCGCCGCTCGGGCACCAGGTCGAGCACGAGCAGCGTGACCACCGGCACCATCAGCGCCCAGCCGAACGCGAAGATCGCGATCGGGAACAGCGCCCAGCCGACGTGCGGCTCGAACACGAGGTTCAGCCCGAGGTTCGCGAGCGAGACCAGCACCATGATCACGAAGCCGTGGCGAATCTGGTGCTTGGGCTTGATGCGGCCGGCGAGCCGCCCCGACAGCCAGGCGCCGCCCATGATTCCGCTGATCGTCAGCACGAAAAACCAGAAGAACTCGCCCGGACCGAGGCCGAGGATGTCGCCGAGGAACACCGGTGCCGACAGCACGTAGAGGAACATGCCGTTGAACGGAATGCCGCTGGCCAGCGCCAGCGTGAGAAAGCGCGGGCTGGTGCCGAGCTCCCAGTAGCCGCGCATCAGGTTGCGCACGTTGAACGCCTGCCGGTGCGTCATGTGCAGCGTTTCGGGCAGCAGCCGGTAGTTGGCGATCCACAGCACGACCCCGATCGCCGTGAGAAACCAGAAGATCGAATGCCAGTCGGAGTGCACGAACAGAAAGCCGCCGATGATCGGCGCAATGGCCGGTGCCGCGCCGAAGTAGATCGTCACCTGCGACATCACGCGTTGCGCGTCGGCGGGCGGGAACATGTCGCGGATCACCGCACGCGAGACGACGATGCCGGCGCCCGCCGAGATGCCCTGCAGCGCGCGGAAGAACACGAGCTGCCCGATGTTCTGCGACAGCGCGCAGCCGGCCGACGCGAGCGTGAACAGCGCCACGCCCCACAGCACGACGGGCCGGCGCCCGAAGCTGTCGGACAGCGAGCCGTGGAACAGGTTCATCACCGCGAAGCCGAACAGGTAGGCCGACAGCGTCTGCTGCATTTCCACCGGCGTGGCGCCGATCGATTTGGCGATGCCGGTGAAGGCCGGCAAGTAGGTGTCGATCGAAAACGGACCGAGCATGCCCAGGCAGGCGAGCAGCACGGCGAGGGCCCAGCGCGGGGCTCGCCAAAGAAGTTGGGCGTCGGGGTTCATGAAGAAGCCGGGGAGTGTAGGGGCTCGTTCAAACCCGCGTCTTCCACCAGCGCACCGCCCACTTCGACAAGGGGGCGAAGGCCTCCACCATGTCGCGGCCGAGCGCGGTCAGGCGATAACCGCCCTCGTCGGTCTCGACGAGACCGGCGTCGCGCAGTTCTGCGAGACGCTGGTTCAACACGGTCGGCGAGATGTCGCCGCAGCGGGCCTGCAACGCGCGGAACGTGGAAGCGCCTTCGCGCAGCTCCCAGATCACGCGCAGCATCCACCGGCGGTGAAACAGCTCCAGCGCCTCGTTGATCGCGTCCTTGGCTTGCTGTTGTCTCGAGTTGGGGTTCATGGTCCTCCGAAGCCCGTCACCCCGGCGAACGCCGGGGTCCACTCGCCCCATGCCGCCGTCTCGCACAGTGGACCCCGGCGTTCGCCGGGGTGACGCGGACGGGAAGGGATCGTGCGGATGTCGCGCAGGCGTCAAACGCGCATGCTACTCATACTGTAGCATCCGCTTCGCTACTGTTTTGGTAGCAGAACCAGGAGCCCGCCATGCCGCGCATCGACCCCGTCGCCCCGCCCTACTCTGCCGCCGTTCAGCAGCGCTTCGCCCGTCTCATGCCGAACGGCATGCCGCCACCCGCGATCTTCCGCGCCGTCGCGCGCAACGAGCCCCTGTTCCTGCAGCTGGTGGACAGCGGCCTGCTCGGCCCCACCGGTCTGCTGGATCGCCGCGCGCTCGCCCCGCGCCTGCGCGAGCTGCTGATCCTGCGCACCTGCGTGGCCGCGCGCAACGACTACGAGTGGCACCTGCACGTCGACACGATCTCCGCGCGCATGGGCTTGAGTGCCGAGCAGATCGCGGACACGCGCAGCGACGTGCCCGATCCGGCCCTGTGGTCCGAGACCGAGCAAGCCGCGATGGCGCTGGCCGACGCACTCGTGCGCCGGCTCGACGTCGACGACGTGTTGTACACGCGCTTGCGCGAGCACCACGATGAGCCGGCGCTGATCGAGATGACGCAGCTCGTCGGCCTGTACACCGGCGTCGCGATGCTCGTCGCGCTCGCGCGCCCGGAGCGCGACGACTACCGCTTGAATAAATTGTGAAGCGAGCCGATAGGCCGGATTCTGTGCGGCACGCCGCCCTTGCGAGCGCCGCGCCGTGACCGCCATTCCTCTGGGCCGTGCATCGCTGCGACGGCTCGGTGCTACCTACCCGCACACTCTCCGGGCCAGATCATCGTGTGCCTATTTGGTATTGCTGCGCGTAGAGATTGCCCGTTTCACCCGAACTGAATCGGCTCGTCTCTGTTGCTCTGATCCTCACCTCACGGTGGACAGCCGTTAGCTGCTACGCCGCCCTGTGCAGTCCGGACCTTCCTCCAGTGCGCCCTTTCGAGCCTTGCACCAGCGGCGGTCTGGCTTGCTTCACAGCCGCGATTATCCCAGCGGAGGACGAAACACACTGTCGTCGGCGTAAAAGTCCCGGGATTCGTTCGGCGGCCACCATCCTGGGACGCCGAGCACCGGCAAGGGCAGATGCGGCTTCGTGGCCAGCCGATCGGGTGTCAGCGCCTCGACAAGATGCGTTTCGGCGTCCGCGCCCTGCGGCACGACCCAGACGTGGGCGGTGATCGGCTTGCGCGGCTGGGTCAGTTTTTCCATCAACGCGTGACCGAACAGCGTGAGGGGCGCGGCGCTCCAGAGCGCGCGATGCGTCACGAAGAGCGCCGCCCAGTCGCGCCGGCGCAGCGCATCGACGAGCACCGGTGGCGCCTGCCACAGCGCGGCGTTTTCGTCGAACAAGGTCAGCGCGTCGCGCACGGCACCGCGAGTCGCCGACACACCGGCCAACGCGATCTGCTCGGCCTGCCGTTCGTTGAGCCGGCGCTTGAGATGCGGGAAGCGCAGCCAGACCAGGCCGTTGAACAGGTCATGCAGGTTGTCGCGCGTGGGCACGCCGGCGGTTCGGGCGATGAAGGCCTCGTACGGCTCGCCGGCGGGCAGCGCGCTCTGCGCCACGAAGCGCAGCGGCCCAACGGCGAGCACCGGCGGCGCCGCTTCGGCGAGGCGGTTCAGCGTCTCGGCCACGCGCGCACCCTGATCGAGCCACCGGCACGCCGCCTCACCGTTCGCCCGGTAGTCGCCAAGCCACGGGCGCTGCCAGTCGACGTCCCGCCAGAAGCCCATCAGCCCCGGCTGTTCTTGGCTTGCCGCTTGTCGCGCAACACGACCTGCGAGCCGCGCCGGTCGAGCTCGAACAGCTGCGTCGCCTCGATCAGGTCGATCAGCTTGCGGTAGCCGTAGTTGCGCGGGTCGAACGAGGCCTGATTGCCGATCTGCTGGCCAACCGAGCCGAGCGGCGACCAGCCGTCTTCGCCGGCGGCCGATTCGACTGCGTTGCGCAGCAGCGAGACGAGCCGCGCGTCGCGCCGCAGTGCGGTGCTGTCCTGCTTGAGCGGCGCGGCGGCTTCGCTCGGCGCCTCCGGCATGGCTTCGACAACGGCGGCTTCGGTCTTGGCCGCGGCCCCGCGCCGGCGCGAACCCGCCTTGGCCTTCGCCGGCTTCTCCGAAGGCTCTTCGGCGCCGGCAGCGGCGCCGAGGTTTTCGAGGTACAGAAAGCGCGAGCAGGCGTTGACGAACGGCGCCGGCGTCTTCTTCGCGCCGAAACCGAACACCTGCGCACCCTTGGCTTTCAGGTGCATCACCAGCGGCGTGAAGTCGGCGTCCGACGAGACGATGCCGAAGGCCTCGGGCTCGTCGGTGTAGAGCAGGTCCATCGCGTCGATGACCATCACCATGTCGGTCGCGTTCTTGCCCTTGCTGTAGTCGAACTGCTGGATCGGGCGGATCGCGTACTCGTGCAGCACGTTCTCCCAGCCCTTCAAGCCGTCCTTCTTCCAGTTGCCGTAGGCGCGGCGGATGTTGGTGACGCCGATCTTCGCGAGCTCGGCGAGGATCACGTCGATCTTGCTGGACGGCGAATTGTCGGCATCGATCAGCAGCGCGATGCGGGCTTGTTTTTCGATCATGCGGCGAGTTTCCAGGAAAGGGTTTCGCCGCCGCGCAGCGGTTTGAGCTGCGCATCGCCGTAGGGGACGGATTCTGGCAGGGTCCACGCCTGCTCCACGAGCGTGACCGTGCCGGTGTTGCGCGGCAAGCCGTAGAACGCCGGGCCATTGACGCTCGCGAACGCTTCGAGCTCGTCGAGCGCGCCGGCGGCGTCGAACGCTTCGGCGTACAGCTCCAGCGCGCTGAGCGCCGTGTAGCAGCCGGCGCAGCCGCTAGCATGCTCCTTCAGGTGCGCGGCGTGTGGCGCACTGTCGGTGCCGAGGAAGAACTTCGAAGAGCCCGACGTGGCGGCGGCGACCAGCGCGAGCCGGTGCTCCTCGCGCTTGAGGACCGGCAGGCAGTAGTAGTGCGGGCGGATGCCGCCGGTGAAGATCGCGTTGCGGTTGTACAGCAGGTGGTGGGCGGTGACGGTGGCCGCGGTGTGCGCGTCGGCCTCGCTCACGTACTGCGCGGTGTCGCGTGTAGTGATGTGTTCGACGACGATCTTCAGCTCGGGGAAATCGGCACGCAGCGGGATCAGCTGGCTGTCGATGAAGGCCTTCTCGCGGTCGAACACGTCGACGGCCGGGTCGGTCACCTCGCCATGCACCAGCAGCGGCAGGCCCTCGCGCTGCATCGCTTCGAGCGTCGGGTAGGTCTTGCGCAGGTCGGTCACGCCGGCATCGCTGTGGGTCGTCGCGCCGGCCGGGTACAGCTTCAGCGCCACGACGCCGGCGTCCTTCGCTCGCCGGATCTCGTCTGGCGGAAGGTTGTCGGTCAGGTACAGCGTCATCAGGGGCTCGAAGACGAGGCCGGACGGCACGGCCGCCAGGATGCGCTCGCGGTAGGCGGTGGCCTGCGCCGCCGTCGTCACCGGCGGCTTCAGGTTCGGCATGATGATCGCGCGAGCGAACTGGCGTGCCGTGGCGGGCACCACGGCGGCGAGCGCGGCGCCGTCGCGCACGTGCAGATGCCAGTCGTCCGGGCGAGTGATCGTGAGGGTTCGGGTCATGCGGGCCATTTTCTCACCCGCCTTGCTGCTCAACCCAGCCTCCTCGCACAGTTTACTGGATGACAACTTCTAGTAAACTGGATGCCATGGACGTCAACACCCGCATTGCCCGTCGCGTCCGCGAACTTCGCGACGCCCAAGGTTTCTCGCTCGACGCGCTGGCCGAACGCAGCGGCGTGAGCCGCTCCAACATTTCGTTGATCGAGCGCGGCCAAAGCAGCCCGACCGCCACGGTGCTCGACAAACTCGCCGCCGGCCTGGGTGTCACGGTGGCCTCGTTGTTCGAGGACAGTCGGGCTCCCGCTGCCGAGCCGTCGCCGATGGCCCGCGTGGCCGAGCAGCCGGTGTGGACCGACCCCGCGTCGGGCTACGTTCGTCGCAATGTCTCGCCGCCCGCGCGATCGCCGATCCAGCTGGTCGACGTGGTCTTCCCCGCCGGCCAGCGTGTGGCCTATGAAACGGCGGCGCGCGACGTCGAAATCCATCAACAGGTCTGGATGATCGACGGCACGATGGAGATGACGGTGGGCGACACGCTGTGGCGCCTGGAGACCGGCGACTGTCTCGCGATGCGGCTGGACCGGCCCATCGTCTACCGCAACCCGACGCGCCGGCCGGCGCGCTACCTCGTCGCGCTGGCGACCCTGCCTTTCACGACCCCGAGGAGAAACGGATGACCGAGAACGTGACCGTGCGGCGCGTCGGCGCCGACGAAGCCGCCGCCTGCGTCGATGCGCTGGCCAACGTGCTGGTCGACTGCGTCGAAGGCGGTGCGTCGGTGGGTTTCATGCTGCCGCTGCCGCGCGCGAAGGCGTTGGCTTTCTGGCGCGGTGTGGCCGACGGCGTGGCGCGCGGCGAACGTGTGCTGCTCGTCGCCGAGCAGGACGGCCGCGTCGTCGGCACCGTGCAGATGATCGTCTCGCTGCCCGACAACCAGCCGCACCGCGGGGACGTCGCGAAGATGCTGGTGCGCCGCGACGCCCGCCGCCGCAGCATTGCGCAGCGGCTGATGGCGGCGCTGGACGATGTGGCGCGCAGCGAAGGCAGGACGGTGCTCGTGCTCGACACCGTGACCGGCGGCGACGCCGAGCGGCTGTACCAGCGCGCCGGCTGGCAGCGCGTGGGCGTGGTGCCGAAGTACGCACTGATGCCCGATGGCGCGTTCTGCGCGACGACGTTCTTCTACAAGCACCTCTGAGCGTGTCGCGCGCACTCGTAGACGGGATGCAATCCGGGAGCGGCGGTTCACGACGCGCACACCCCGGAGTTCATCCGGGCTACTGTCAGTGCCCGAGGATCTTCGACAGGAAGTCCCGGCTGCGCTCGCTCTGCGGGTTGTTGAAGAACTCGTGCGGCGTGTTCTGCTCGACGATCTGGCCCTGGTCCATGAAGATCACGCGGTCGGCCACGGCCTTCGCGAAACCCATCTCGTGCGTCACGCACAGCATCGTGATGCCTTGGTCGGCCATCTCGATCATCACGTCGAGCACTTCCTTGATCATCTCCGGGTCGAGCGCGGAGGTCGGCTCGTCGAACAGCATGATCTTCGGGGTGAGGCACAGCGCGCGCGCGATCGCGACCCGCTGTTGCTGGCCGCCGGACAGCTGAAGCGGGTACTTGAGCGCCTGCTCGGCGATTCGCACACGTTCGAGTTGCTGCATCGCGCGCTCCTCGGCTTCCTTCTTCGGCATCTTGCCGACCCACATCGGCGAGAGCGTCAGGTTCTCGAGGACCGTCAGGTGCGGGAACAGATTGAACTGCTGGAACACCATGCCGACCTTCTTGCGCACCTCGTCGATGACCTTGATGTCGTCGACGAGCTCGGCGCCGTCGACCGTGAGGTGGCCTTCCTGGTGCTCCTCGAGCCGGTTGATGCAGCGGATCAGCGTCGACTTGCCGGACCCCGACGGCCCGCAGATGACGATGCGTTCACCCTTGGGAACGACGAGGTCGATGTCGCGCAACACGTGGAAGTTGTTGCCGTACCACTTGTTGACCTTGTCGAACGAAATGATTGCGTCAGGCATCACCGCGCTTTCCCCTTGTTGACTTGTTTTTCGACCCACAGGCTGTAGCGCGACATCGCGAAGCAGAACCCGAAATAGATCAGCGCGATGAACAGGTAGCCTTCGATCTTGTACGGCCTCCAGTCGACATCGGAGTTGAGCGCGAGGCCCATCGAGCCGGTCAGCTCGTAGAGGCTGACGATGCTGACGAGCGACGTGTCCTTGAAGATCGCGATGAAGCTGTTCATGATGCCCGGCACCACCATCGCGAGCGCCTGCGGCAGCACGATCTTGCGTTGCGTCTGCCAGTACGACAGACCGAGCGTCGCAGCCGCCTCGAGCTGCCCCTTGGGCACTGCCTGCAGCCCGCCGCGGATCACCTCGGCGAGATAGGCTGCGGCGAACAGGGTGATCCCGGCCAGCGCGCGCACCAGCACGTCGATCGTCACGCCCTCCGGCATGAACAGCGGGAACATGAACGACGCCATGAACAGCACCGAGATCAGCGGCACGCCGCGGATCAGCTCGACGTAGACGGTGCAGAAGCTGCGGATCGCCGGCAGGCGCGAACGCCGGCCGAGCGCGACGACGAGCGCGATCGGAAAGGCCATCACGATCGACAGCGACGCGAGCAGGATGGTCAGCGGCAGCCCGCCCCAGCGGTCGGTCTCGACACGCTCCAGGCCGAAGATGTCGCCGTACATCAGCGAGAAGAACGCGAACAGCACGGCCGCCCACAAGAGCACCAGCCACGGCCGCCAGAACACCCGCGAGCAGCTGGCCACCAGCAGGCCGACCATCAGCAAGGTTGCGACCAGCGGACGCCACTGCTCGTCGAACGGATAGCGGCCGAAGATGATCAGCCGGTACTTCTCGGCAACCACGCCCCAGCAGGCGCCCACGCCGTCGGCCCGGCAGGCATCGGCGATCGGCCGCCACTCGGCGCTGAACAGGGCCCAGTAGAGAAACTGCGGCCCGTACCACAGCAGCAACCCGCCGACGAAGACGGTCGCCAGTGTGGTGCGCAGGTCCCCGAACAGGTTCGCCTTCGCCCACGCAATGGGACCTTCGGTATCGGCCGGCGCCTGCCGAGGCGGGATCGGCAGGAAGACCTGGCCGCGGGCATCAATTTGTGCGCTCATCGATCACCTCTCCTTGATCGCGGCGCGCGCGTTGTACCAGTTCATCAGCGCGGACGTGGCGAGCGAGGTCGTCAGGTAAACGAGCATCACGATCGAGATGCACTCGACGGCGCGGCCGGTCTGGTTGAGCGCGGTATTCGCAATGGACACCACGTCGGGGTAGCCGATTGCGACCGCGAGCGAGGAGTTCTTCGTCAAGTTGAGGTACTGGTTGGTGAGCGGCGGGATGATGACCCGCAGCGCCTGCGGCAGCATCACGAGGCGCATTTCCTGCTGCCGGTTCAAACCGAGCGCCGAGGCGGCCTCGGCCTGCCCACGCGAGACCGACTGGATGCCGGCGCGCACCACCTCGGCGACGAACGCCGACGTGTACATCGTCAGGCCAAGCAGCACCGCCATGAATTCGGGCGTGAGCGCCGCGCCGCCTTCGATCGCAAACTCGCCCTTGTGCGGCAGTTCGAAGGCCGCCGGCGCACCGCCGACCATCCAGCCGACCACCGCCCCGCCGATGGCGATGCCCAACGGCACCAGCACGGTGCTGCGGTGCTCGCCGATCGCTTCGAAATGGCGGATCGCGCGGCTGCGGTAGACGAGGGCCGCAGCAATGCCTACGACGAGGCCGATCAGCATGACGGCGTGTCCTGCCGTCCACAGCGGCAGCGGCACGTTGAAGCCGCCCTTGCTGAGGAAGAACGGCCCGACCTGCCACGCCTCGTACGACGCGGGCAGCAGCTCGGTCATCAACAGGTACCACATCAGGAGCTGCAGCAGCACCGGGATGTTGCGGAAGAACTCGACGTAGGCGTAGCACAGGCCGCGCACCAGCGCGTTGTGCGAAAAGCGGCCGATGCCCAGCAGCGTGCCGAACAACGTGGTCAGCACGATGCCGATCAGCGCGACCCGCAAGGTGTTGGCCAGGCCGACGAGAAACGCGTGCCAGTAGGGGCGTGCGGAATCGAAGGCGATCGGACTCTCGCCGATGTCGAAGCCGGCGGGTTGGCCGAGAAAGTCGAAACCGCTCTGGATGCCGCGCACCTGCATGTTCTGCATCGTGTTGTGCGCGAGGAACCAGACCGCGAGCGCAATCGCGCCCAGCGCGATCAGCTGGTAGATCAGGCCGCGGAACGCCTGGCTGCGCCAGGACCAGCGGCTCTTCTTTGGAGGTGACTTCGGTGTCATCTGGATGCACGTCGCAAGACGTGTGCCGGCATGAAAGCGGGCGGGGCCTGTGGCACACCGCCCGCGCAGGGCGGGCGGTGCATCACGGTTCGGCGGGGGAACCTGCGATCAGCGGATCGGCATCGGGTAGACGACGCCACCCTTGTTCCACAGGTTGTTGATGCCGCGATCCAGCCGCAGCGCCGACTTCGGACCGACGTTGCGGTCGAAGATCTCGCCATAGTTGCCGGTCGCCTTGATCGCGCGCGCCATCCAGGCCTTGTCGAGGCCGAGCAGCTTGCCGGAGTCTTCGGTGGTTCCGAGCAGGCGCTGCACGACCGGGTCGGTGCTCTCGGCCATCTTGTCGACGTTGGCCTGCGTCACGCCGTATTCCTCGGCTTCCTGCAGGCCGGTGACGACCCACTTGACGACCGCGAACCACTCGTCGTCGCCGCGTCGCACCATCGGGCCGAGCGGCTCCTTCGAAATCAGCTCGGGCAGGATCACGTGGTCCGCGGGGTTCCTGGCTTCGCTGTTGCGAATGGAGGCGAGGCCCGACGCGTCGGTGGTGTAGGAGATGCAGCGGCCCGCGAAGTAGGCGCCGGTGGCCGCTTCCTGCTTCTCGAACACGACCGGCTTGATGTTCAGGTTGTTGGCCTTGGAGAAGTCGGTCAGGTTCTTCTCGGTCGTGGTGCCCGACTGCACGCAGACGGTCTGGTTCTTCAGCTGCTTGGCGCTCTTCATGTTGCTCTTCGCCGGCACGATGAAGCCCTGGCCGTCGTAGTAAGTGACGACCGTCATGTGCAGGCCCAGCGACGCATCGCGGGTGAGCGTGAAGGTGGTGTTGCGCGACAGCACGTCGATCTCGCCGGACTGCAGCGCGGTGAAGCGCTGCTGCGCGTTCAGCGGCACGAACTTGATCTTCTCGGCATCGCCGAGCACGGCCGCGGCGATCGCGCGGCAGACGTCCACGTCGAGGCCGGTCCATTTGCCGCTGGAGTCGGCCTGCGAGAAGCCCGCCAGGCTGGTGTTCACGCCGCAGACCACCTGGCCGCGCGACTTGATCGCGTCGAGTGTCTTGCCCGCATGGGCCGGCAGCGCCACGAGCGTGCCGGCAGCGACGGCGGCGGCTGCAAGCAGGTTGAATCGTTTGAGCATGTCTCTTCTCCTGGGAGGTGGAACGGGAACGGAAGTGGTGGAATTCTAGGGAGCGTGCCGCCACCGACAAGTCGGGACACACCCTCGAATCGACCGGGGTGACGCATCGCAAGATGCGGGCCAGCAGCCCGCGCCAGGGCGGCTCAGTGCTGCAGGATCTTGGACAGGAAATCCTTGGCCCGCGGGGTGCGCGCCTGCGGGTCGCCGAAGAAGGCATCGCGGGTGCAGTCCTCGACGATGCGGCCCTGGTCCATGAAGATCACACGGTGGCTGACCTTGCGGGCAAACCCCATCTCGTGGGTCACGCACATCATCGTCATGCCCTCGTCGGCAAGTTGCACCATCACGTCCAGCACCTCGCCGACCATCTCCGGGTCCAGCGCCGAGGTCGGCTCGTCGAACAGCATCACGATCGGGTCCATGCTCAGCGCGCGGGCGATGGCCACCCGCTGCTGCTGGCCGCCCGAGAGCTGGGCGGGGAACTTGTCCTTGTGCTCCATCAGCCCCACGCGGTCGAGCATCTTCAGTCCGCGCGTCTTCGACTCGTCGGCGTTGCGGTTCAAGACCTTCGTCTGCGCGAGCGTGAGGTTCTCGGTCACGCTCAGGTGCGGGAACAGCTCGAAGTGCTGGAACACCATGCCCACGCGGGCCCGCAGCTTCGGCAGGTTGGTTTTCGGGTCGGCGATCGAGATGCCGTCGACGACGATGTCGCCCTTCTGGAACGGCTCCAGCGCGTTGACCGTCTTGATCAGCGTGGACTTGCCCGAGCCCGACGGCCCGCAGACGACGACCACCTCGCCCTTCTTGATGGACGTGGTGCAGTCCGTCAGCACCTGGAAGCTGCCGTACCACTTCGAAACGTTCTTGATGTCGATCACGGTCGCGCCTCTCAACGGATGCCTGGGCGCAGATCATAGGCACGATGTTCCCGGCAGTCGCAGCCCGGATGAAATCCGGGGATCGGTTTTCGACGCGACCGCCACACCGGTACCACGCCCTAGAACGGCAAGTCGAAACTGCAACGAGTTTCATCTCAGTTCGGCACCTGATCGGTCGGGTACTTCCAGAAGTCCTTCAGCAGGTAGTTCATCGGAAGGTTCAGTGCGGTGTTCTGCGGCGGAATCGGCTGCAGGAACCAGCGCTCGTAGACGGCATGCGCCTCGCGGCTGTGGATCAATCGCCTCATCTCGTCGTCGACGATCTTCTTCAGCTCGGGGTCGTTCTTCGGCAGCATGATCGCGAGCGGCTCGATGGTCAGGAACTTGCCGACGACCTTCAGCTTGGACGGGTCGGGCCGGCCTGCGATCAGGCCGTACAGCAGCACGTCGTCCATCGCGAAACCGTCGGCTTCGCCGGCCTCGACCATCTCGACGGCCTTCGCGTGGTCCGGCGCCTCTAGCAGGGTGATGCCGAGCAGCCGCTCGCGGTTCGCCTGGTCGATCGCCTTCAGCGGCGTGGTGCCCTTGGTCGACACCAGCTTCTTCTTCTCGAACCGGGAGAGGTCGTCGATCTCGCTGTCGGCGCGGACGAGGTAGCGTGCGCCGGTGATGTAGTGCGGCACCGTGAACGCCACCGTCGCGCGGCGCTCGGTGTTGTTGGTCGTGGAGCCGCACTCGAGGTCGGCCTTGCCGTCGGCCACCATCGCGATGCGATTCGCCGGCGTGACGAGCAGGTACTGCGGCGTCAGCGTTTTCAGTTCCAGCTTGCGGCGCACCGCTTCGACCGCTTTCAGGCACAGGTCCACCGCGTAGCCCACCGGCTTCTTGTCCGGCGCGAGGTAGGAGAACGGCACCGACGACTCGCGGTGCGCGATGACGATCGTCCCCGTCTGCTTGATCCGCTCGAGCGCCGGGCCGGCCCAGGCGGCCGACGCCAGGGCGCACGCCCCCAGCAGGGCGGCGGCTCGCAGGGAAAGGAAGTACGGCATGGGCGGGGGCAGCGGCGGTCGGTGGGAGCGCACTGTAGGGGCGACGCCCCGTTGAACGCCAATGCCGAATCACCGCGGCCGCATGCGAATGCTGCATACCCGAACAGGGAAAACCCGCGGAACGGGATCAGCCGGGCTCACTTGGCTTCAGCGCTCGTCGGCGTCGCGCAGAAACTCCCACAGCGCCTGGGCGCCGGGCTTGATGTGGCGCGCCGTCTCCGGCCGCTCCCGGTAGATGCGAACCTCCATCGACAGTTCGCAGACCCCCGGCGCCGCGGCGCGCACGAGCCGCTTGCTCTTCAATTCCTTCTTCACCGAGCTGCCCGGCAGAAAGGCGAGGCCGTGGCCTTCGAGCGCCATCGCCTTGAGCCCTTCGGCCATGTCGGTTTCGTAGATCGGATCCAGGCTCAACGGCGCCGGCGACAGCTTGACGATCAGCTCGACCAGCCGGCCGAGGTACGCGCCGGCGGCATAGCTGAGGAACGGCACCTTGACGCCCGGCGCCGGCGGGAGCCGGAACAGCGGCTCGCCGTCGGCATCGCCCTTGGCGTACGGCGCGATCGATTCATGGCCCAGGCTCAGCATCTCGTAGCGGTCGGGGCTGAGCTGCAGCGGCTGCGACGGGTGGTGGTAGGCAATGAGCAGGTCGCAGCTGCCTTCGGTGAGCTGCATCACCGCATCGTGCACATTCAGCGCGATCAGCCGGCTCTTGACGGCGCCGAAGCGGCGGCGCAGGTCCATCACCCAGTGCGGGAAGAACGTGAACGCGAGCGAGTGCGGCACCGCGAACTCGATCATGTCCTGCCCGGCGACCTGGTGGCCGCGCATCATGTTGCGGGTGGACTGCAAGGCGCCGAGGATCTCCAGCGCCTGCGAATGAAAGGTTTCGCCGGCCGGCGTGAGGCGGGTCGGGTACGACGACCGGTCCACGAGGTCCAGACCGGCCCAGGCCTCCAGCGCCTGGATGCGGCGCGAAAACGCCGGCTGCGTCACGTGGCGCAGCTGCGCCGAGCGCGAGAAGCTTCGCGTCTCGGCCAGGCTGACGAAATCTTCGAGCCACTTGGTTTCCACGGCGAAAGTGTATCGGCGGCGAGATGGGCACCGGGGACCGACTTCTTGGGAGGGATCGTCCGTGTGACGCCCCTCAACCCCCTTCAAGCTAGGGAGCCCGGGTTCCCTCCCCCCGCGAACGGGGGGAGGGAAAACTGGCATCGCGATGAACTAAGCAGTACGTTCCAGTTCACCGCTTTGGCGGGTGAGCCAACAACCACTGTGAGAGAGGACTTCCATGCGATTCTTGAAATCAGCCCTTGCGGCTGCCGCCTTCGCGGCCGCCCTTCCGGCCTCCGCCGCGATCGTCGTGCTCGACTTCGAAGGCATCGGCGACCTGAACCCGGTCGGCAACTTCTATAACGGCGGCGGCGGCACCAACTACGGCGTCGAGTTCAGCAACGACACGTTGGCCGTCGTCGACGCCGATGACGGCGGCAGCGGCAACTTCGCCAACGAGCCGTCGTCGAACACGATCATGTTCTTCCTGAACGCGAACAACGCCGTGCTGAACTATGCGGCGGGGTTCTCGACCGGCTTTTCGTTCTTCTACACCTCCTCCACGGCCGCCACCGTGAACGTGTACGACGGCCTGGATGGGACCGGCAATCTGCTTGGCTCGCTCGACCTGACGGCGCAGCACACCCAGAACTGTGTCGGCGATCCGAGCGGCACGTTCTGCAACTGGACCGCGGTCGGCCTTGCCTTCGCCGGTACCGCGATGTCCATCGACTTCGGCGGCACGGCCAACCAGACCGGCTTCGACAACATCACCTTCGGCTCGGACGTCCCCGGCGTCCCGGCGATTCCGGAGCCGAGCACCTACGCGCTGATGGCCTTGGGCCTGGCTGGCGTCGGCTTCGCGGCACGCCGCCGCAAGGCCGCCTGAAAACGGCTTCCCCCAGCGGAACCATCACCAGCCCGCTCGGCCGCTCCGGCCGAGCGGGCTTTTTTCATGCCGCCGGTTCCGCCTCGGCGTCGCCGCGGGAGCGCTGCAGATCCCACATCTGCGCATAGCGTCCGTCCATCGCCAGCAGCTGCGCGTGGGTGCCGCGCTCGACGATGCGACCCTGTTCCATCACGAGAATCTGGTGCGCGTCGACCACCGTCGACAGCCGGTGGGCGATCACGAGCGCCGTCTTGTTGCGGGCCACGCCCTTCAGTTCGGCCTGGATCGCGCGTTCGTTGGCCGAGTCGAGTGCCGACGTGGCCTCGTCGAAAATCATGATCGGCGGGTTCTTCAACAGCGTGCGCGCAATGGCCACACGCTGTTTCTCGCCGCCCGACAGCTTCAGCCCACGCTCGCCGACCGTCGTCTCGTAACCCTTCGGTGTCGAGGCGATGAAATCGTGGATGCGCGCCGCCCTCGCCGCGGCTTCCACCTCGTCGCGGCTCGCGTCCGTGCGGCCGTAGGCAATGTTGTAGGCCACCGTGTCGTTGAACAGCACGGTGTCCTGCGGCACGATGCCGATCGACTGCCGCAGGCTGGACTGCGTGACGCGGCGGATGTCCTGCCCGTCGATGCTGATCGTGCCGGCGCTCACGTCGTAGAAACGGTACAGCAGGCGCGCGAGCGTGCTCTTGCCGGCGCCCGAGGGCCCGACCACCGCCACCGTCTTGCCCGGCGGGATCTCGAAGCTCAGCTCGTGCAGGATCGGCCGGTTCGGCTCGTAGGCGAAGCTCACGCGGTCGAAGCGCACCCGCCCCTCGGTCACGCGCAGCGGCGCCGCATCCCGCGCGTCATCGACTTCTCGCTCGCGCTCCATCAGCGTGAACATCTTGTCGAGGTCGGTGAGGCTTTGCTTGATCTCGCGGTAGACCACGCCGAGGAAGTTCATCGGAATGTACAGCTG
>DATKCI010000104.1:0-3795 GCA_035513255.1 Piscinibacter sp.
GATGACCACGACGTAAACATTGCCGAGCTGGGCAACTTTATACGCCATACGTGTCTGTATACTGAGTTCAAGGAAGAGAGCTCGTCGCGCGTGGGCACTGGGATCGCCTAAGCCTGTGCCGTCTAACTTCGGGATGCAGCTGACGAGCAGGTCATGCAATCGCGAAGGCGCGGTCAACAACTCGTATAGCAGTTCAGATGACGCGGGCGCTGGTGTGGCTCGCAGCTGATCCCCACTGGAGTTATGCGGCGCAAATCACGCAGCCTCCGCGATTGGTTACCGACTGACGGAAGTCTGCACAACTTATCAACCATTCGAACGGCCAATCCAAATCGCCGATCGAATGTGTGGTGTCGAAACGAACGTCGTACCGACCTCCGCCAATTGTGTTCAGCCGTGGCGGAGGCGGCGCGACTTCCCTCGCTCGCAGGGTGCACTATCGAGCACGTGGAATACTGGCATGTAACAGCCAAACTATGCGCGCAGCACCCAAGCTGTCGCCTCAACCCGCGGCGCGAAGATGTGTGGTGCCCAGCCGATCCTACTTGACCACCACGGTCACGCAATCGCTCATCAGCACAGATGTTGGGTTCGCCAGATCGTCGATGACGCGGAAGCGCACGTTGAACGGAGTGCCCGAGGTGAACGCGCCGCCCACGCCGAGCTCGAAGTGCGCGGCCCCGGCGCCCGCAGGCGAGGTCGTAAGTGTTACGATTGGACCTGCGTTCGGAACAGGGAAGCTGATCCATGGGCCGGTGCACGCAGGATCCGCAACATTTAGGTCCGGCGCGCGCTGCACGAGGTATTGGGTGTTCGGCGCTGCTCCGCGGATGTGCACCTGCCCCTGGACGTGGAATGTCCCTTGATCTTCGGCGGTAGGAGTCACGTTGACGGCTCCGTAACCTGTGCCGACGACGGCGACCAGTTCGATTGCGTGCGTTTGGATTCCGCTGAACTGTGGTGCAGGTGTAGTGGCGACTTCAGTTATAGTGGGATGTTGATCGGAGCAGGCGGCCAGGACCGCGGCGACCGCGACCGGATACAGGGCAGTGGAGAAACGCATATGACCTCCTAAGATTGAGTTTGGGCGCTGCACGACAGGTTGCTGCGGCCGTTGGCGTGTGCACCGCGGCGCCGTGTCAGGCCGCGGAGCTGTTCGTTCGAGGAAGCTACGATTCAGCAGTGACGCACCCGTGATCCACGTGTGATCAGGCAGCGATGATTCATCTGCGAACGCTCGGGACCGCGTATCTCGAGAAGAAGTCCGGCGGGAAGACCAGACCGATCGCAATACAGGCGAAACGTCTTGCGCTGCTCGCGTACCTTGCTCTCGCAGGAGCGCGCAGCTTCCGGCGCCGCGACTCCGTGGTCGCGTTCTTCTGGCCCGAGCTGGACGACAAGCACGCGCGCAGCGCGCTTCGGCAGGCGCTCAGCTACCTCCGTCGCAAGCTGGGATCCGTCGTCATCACGCGCGGCGAAGAGGAAATCGCAATCGATCCCGCGGCGCTCCGTTGCGATAGCGTCGAGTTTAATGAGGCCGTTGCAGCCGGAGATCACGAAGCGGCGATGGCGCTCTACGGCGGCGATTTCCTGGACGGCATGTTCGTCACGGAGGCCTCAACTGAGCTGGAACAATGGGTGGAAGTCGAACGAAATAGGCTGCGCCAGACCGCCGTCCGGGCGTGCTCCTCACTGGCCGAGGCCAGCCGCACGAGTGGCGACTGGACCGCCGCAGCGAGTTGGGCACGCCAGGCCGCAGCGCTCGCTCCTTTCGATGAGGGGGTGCTGCGGCAGCTCATCCAGTTGCTCGATGCCCTGGGCGATCGCGCTGGCGCGGTCGAGGCCTACGACCGGTTCGCCCGAAGACTGGCGGCGGAATATGAAACGGAGCCATCAGCCGAGACGCAGACAGCGATCGGATTCATCCGGCGACGCATGGAGGTCGCGGCCCAGGGGTCGTCGTCCGGACTGCCGGATTCGGCGGCAGCCGCGTTCAGCCCGCTCATCCAGTCGCCCACAAAAGAGATACAGAATGCCGGCGAGGAACCCGCGTTTTCACCAGGGCGTCAGCCACGCCGGCTGAGCGCGGCCGTCGCGGCACTGGCCACCCTTGCTGCCGTGCTCGTCGTGGTTGGATCGGTCTGGTTTACACATGCGTGGGGTCGCCGCTTCGCACTGGGCGGCGCGGAGTGGGTGGCGGTGCTGCCGATCCAAGGCCTCGGCGGCGACACGGCGCAGGCGAATCTCGCCGACGGATTCACTGAATTGCTGATCAGTGATTTGGCGCACGTGCGCGGATTGTCGCTGGTCAACCGCGGGACCATGATGGCAAAGCCGTCGGCCATCGCTGCACGCTCCCTCGCCCTCGAACTCGGCGTCGATATTGTTCTGGCAGGAGCCCTTCAGTCCTGGGACGATTCACTGCGTTTGAGCGTACAACTCGTACGTGCTGGTGAGGCTCGCGGCTTGTGGTCCGGCACTTATTCCGCCGGGCGGACGGACCTGCTGCGTCTGTCGCGGCAGGTGGCCGATGCCGTGGGCGAGGAGCTTCGCCACGGGATGCCTGCGACGCGGCCGCCGCCGCCTTCGGTCGAGGCTGCCGCGCTCGATCTTTACCTCAAGGGCCGGTACTGGTGGAACAGGCGCGGGCCGGGGCTCCAGCGCTCAATCGAGTTCTTTAAGGCGGCGCTGGATGTGGATCCTACGTTCGCGCTGGCGTGGTCGGGGCGGGCTGATGCGTACGTGCAACTGGGTTACGCTAGCCTCCTGCACCCGGATGATGCCTTCCCCAAGGCTCGCGCCGCTGCCGAGCAGGCGCTCGCGCTGGACTCCACGCTCGCAGAGCCGCACGCGACGCTCGGCTTCGTCCGGTTCTACTACGATTGGGACTGGACCAAGGCTGAGCAGGAGTTCCGCCGGGCACTTACGCTGAACCCGAGTTCCGCCACCGCTCACGAGTGGTACGGGTTGTTTCTTGCTGCGATGGGCCGGTTCGAAGAGGCAATCGAGCACGAACGACTGGCCGAGCAGCTCGATCCGCTCTCTACCGCGATCGGCGCCACCGCGGCCTGGGTGCTCTACTATGCAGGACGGCACGATGAAGCAGCCCGCGCGCTCCGCATCGTGTTGCGCGAGGACAGCTCCTTCGCCCTGGGCCATTTCTATCTCGGTCGCGTACACCAGGCCCGCGGCGAACCGGACAGCGCGCTCGCCGAATATCGCGCCACGGGACCTCTGTTGAACTGGGTCCCCACCATTGCGGCCGTCGGTCACGTGCAAGGGACTCAGGGGCAACGGCAGGATGCTCTCGCCACGCTCACCCGCATGAACTCACGTGCGCGTGATGAGTACGTGAGCGCCTATGCCGTGGCTTTGGTGCACGCTGCGCTCGGACAGCGTGACAGCGCCTTTGCCTGGCTCGAACGCGGCGTTGATGAGCGCACGCACTGGATGGTCTGGCTGCGCCGCGATCCGCGCTGGGCGCCGATTCGGTCCGATGCACGATTTGACGATCTCGTCCGCCGCCTTCGCATTCCACCATGAGCGTTGCTCGTCCGCGAAAATCGGCAGCACTACTCTTGAGGCGGCCGAATCCGACAACATTCAACCTGAGCTCTTGAGTGAGGCGGTTGCGCCGAGCAACGCACTCGACGGAGCGCAACTCAGCCGTTGGGAACAGCGCTCACCGACAAGGTCTTGAGGCGCCGCATAACGTGGGATTGCAATTGACACGCAGGTTCGAACTTGCAGTACCCGCGCCTTCATGATGGGCAGGTTCGACTTATAGTAATTGCG
>DATKCI010000105.1:0-27462 GCA_035513255.1 Piscinibacter sp.
TGGCCATCACCGGCGGCACGTCCGGGCTCGGCCTCGCGCTCGTGAAAGCGCTGCGGCGGCGTGGCGCGGAGGTCGCTTTCGTGGCCCGCCATGCCGACCGCGTGGTTGCGGTCACTCGGCAGATCGACGGCAGCCACGGCATCACCGGCGACGTGTCGTGGAAGCTGGAGACCCACCGCATCGCGCTGCAGATCAACGCTGCGCTCGGCGGACTCGACGTGCTCGTCAACAACGCCTCCCACCTCGGGCCGGTGCCGCTCGCACCGCTGGCCGACACCGACTGCGAGGCGCTGGAAGCGGCGCTCGCGACCAACCTGGTCGGCCCCTTTCGCCTGACCAAGTCGCTGCTCGGCGCGTTGAGCGCGTCGGCGAGAGAGGGCCGCGGCGCGCTGGTGATCAACATCACGAGCGACGCGGCCGTCACGCCGTACGCCGGCTGGGGCGCCTACGGCGCGAGCAAGGCGGCGCTCGCGCACCTGAGCCGCATCTGGGACGAGGAATTGCGTGCCCACGGCGTGCGTGTGCTGACGTTCGACCCGGGCGACATGGACACGCCGCTGCATGCGTTGGCGGTGCCCGATGCCGATCCGGCCAGCCTGAAGCGGCCGGACGACGCGGCCGAAGAGCTCATCGCGCTGATCGCCGCGCACGTCGTTGCGCAGGCCACGGCATGAAAGCGGCCACCCATCCCGCACAACGCCCGCGCGACGCGAAGCTGCTCGTCGTCGACGCGACCGGCCGGCTCGAACACGCGCCGCGCTCGCGGCTGGCCGACTGCCTCGACCCGGGCGACCTGCTCGTCGCGAACGACGCCGCGACGCTGCCGGCCAGCCTGCATGGCGTGCACGGCCGCAGCGGCGAGGCGATCGAGGTGCGCCTCGCCGGCCGCCGCTCGCTCGCGGTCGACGCGGTGCATCAGTTCACCGCGATCGTCTTCGGCGGCGGCGACCATCGCACCCGCACCGAAGATCGACCGTCGCCGCCCGCGTTGCGGGCCGGCGACGCGCTCACGCTCGGGCCGCTGCATGCGACCGTGCTGCACATCCTCGACCATCCGCGGCTGATCGCCCTGCGCTTCGACGGCACGGCCGATGCCATCTGGGCCGGCATCGCGCGCCACGGCCGGCCGATCCAGTACGCCCACGTGCCCGAACCGCTGGCGTTGTGGGATGTGTGGACCCAGGTCGCCGCGCCGCCGGTGGCTTTCGAGCCGCCGTCCGCCGGCTTCGTGTTGGACTGGGCGCTGCTCACCGCCCTGAAGCAGCGCGGCGTCGGCTTCTCGACGCTGACGCATGCGGCCGGCATCTCGTCGACCGGCGACCCGGCGCTCGATGCGCGGCTGCCGTTCGACGAGCCCTACCACCTGCCCGCCTCGACGGTGCGGGTGATCGAAGGCACACGAGCGAACAGCGGCCGCATCGTCGCCCTCGGCACGACGGTCACGCGGGCGCTGGAGCATGCCGCGTCGGCCAGCACCGGGCTGCGCGCCGGCGAAGGCGTGGCCGACCAGCGCATCGGTCCGCAGACGCAGCTTCGCATCGTCGACGCGATCATCAGCGGCACGCACGAACCCGGCACCAGCCACTACGAACTGCTGCGCGCGTTCGCGGGCGATGCCGTGCTGCGCCGGGCCGCAGAGGCGCTGGAGCGGCACGGCTACCGCACGCACGAGTTCGGCGACTCGGTGCTGATCGAGCGCGGCATCGCGGCGCCGTGCGACGGCTGTGAAACCCACGCGCTGGCCGCCGAGCCGGCTTGATCCAGCGAACCGAAGGAAGAGACATGGCACCTCCTCTCGAACGCATCGACCACATTCACGTCTACGTTGCCGACCGCAGCGCTGCACAGCGGTGGTACGCGGACATGCTCGGCTTTCACGCCGTGCCCGAGCTTGCGCACTGGGCATCCGGCGGCGGACCGTTGACCATCGCCGACCCGTCCGGCACCGTCCACCTCGCGCTATTCGAGCGGCCACCGCAGCCGTGCCGATCAACGGTCGCGCTGGCGGTGGCCAAGGACCAGTTCGACGCCTGGCGCGAGCACCTCGGGGCCGCGCTCGGCCGCGACATCGAGCGCGTGGACCACGGCATCGCCTGGTCGGTCTACTTCAGCGACCCCGACGGCAACCCGTACGAGATCACCTGCTACGTGTAGCTGGGCGTTCGAACACAGTAGTTCGGATGAAATCCGGGGATCGGCTTTCGACGTGACCGCCGAACCCCGGATTGCATCCGGGCTACGACTACTGTGCCAATTCGGCACCGTCAAGCGCTCTTGCAATGACACCCTGTTCCCACGCCCCGTGCGCGAAGCGTGGCAGCGCATCGGCGGCGAACCACTGTCCGTCTTCGCCGGCGCTGCCCACGTCGGTGTGCACGACGTAGTTGAACATCACATGCCAGCCGCGCCGGCCGCGGAACGAATCGACGTGGTGCAGCGCGGCGGGAGCGGCCACCAGGCCATCGAGTGCGCGCCGCAACGCCTCGTCCGGGTGCTCGTACGGTTCGAGTTCGGCGCCAGGAAGCCACCACGTGTCGTCGTCGTCGCCGTAGCGCGTCAGCAGCACGCGCTTGTGGCCGTCGGTGATCACCGCGTTGGCGATCAACTGCACGTCGGGTCGTTTCTTCGGGGTCTCGGTCGGCATCTCAAGCTCCTTTCAACGAGAGTCCTTGATCGGCGGCGAACTGCTCCAGCCAGTCCAGTTCGGCGCGTGTCAGCGCAAGCGTGCGCCGCACCATCGCGGGATGCGGCGCCGCCCGCTGCAGCGCGTCGCACTGCGCCAAGCGCTCGACCAGGGCCTGCTTGCGCGCATGCAAGGCGGCGTGCAGGCGATCCGGCGGCAGGTCGGGCAGGGCGGCGAGCGCCGCCTGCACGCGCTCGGCAGGCGATTCGAGTTCGGCCCAGGCACGCTCCAGCAGCTCGCGGTAGTGCGCCCGCCCGCTGCGGGTGATGGCATAGAGCGTGCGCTCGGGCCGTGCGCCTTCCTGCTCCAGCGCGCGTTCCTCGGCGTGGCCGTTTTTCACCAGGGTGCGCAGCACGCTGTAGATCGACGCGAACTCGACCGGGAACCAGAAGGACAATCCCTCGTCGTCCAGCGCCCGCTTGATGCGGTAGCCGTGCAACGGCTGCTCGGCGAGCAGCCACAGAACGAGCAGGCGGATCAACATGCCGCAAATACTAAAACTTTAGTATATTCGGCGCAAGCCCTCTCATGCCACCCGTTCGAACTTGAACACCGCCACACTGGCCATCAGGTTCGGGAAGCGGCGCACGACGCGCCCGCTCTGGATGCCGAACGCGTCGAGCACCCGCAGGCCGTCCTTGCGCGCGAGCACCTCGAAGTCGGTGTAGGTGCCCACGCGGATGTTCGGCGTGTCGTACCACTCGTAGGGCAGCGTCTTGGTGACCGGCATCCGCCCGGTGACCACGCGCAGCCGGTTCGGCCAGTGCGCGAAGTTCGGGAAGCTGACGATGCCGATGCGGCCCACACGCGCGGTTTCGCGCAGCATGCGCTCGGTGTTGCGCAGGTGCTGCATCGTGTCGAGCTGCAGCACGACGTCGAAGCTTTGGTCCTCGAACATCGCGAGGCCGTCTTCGAGGTTCAGCTGGATCACGTTGACGCCGCGTTTCGTGCAGGCGAGCACGTTCTCGTCGGCGATCTCGACGCCGTAGCCGCTGCAGCCGCGCCGGTCGCGCAGCATTGCCAGCAGCTCGCCGTTGCCGCAGCCGAGGTCGAGCACGCGCGAGCCCTCAGGCACCAGCTCCGCAATGAGCTCCATGTCCTTGCGATCAGACATCGCCGGCCTCCTTCGAGATGTTGTCGAAGCAAGCGCGGAGCAGCGCGTGGTACCTCGCGTCGTCGAGCAGGAAGGCGTCGTGCCCATGCGGCGCCTCGATCTCGGCATAGCTGACCCGGTGCCGGTTGTCGAGCAGCGCCTTCACGATCTCGCGCGAGCGCGCCGGCGAGAAGCGCCAGTCGGTCGTGAAGCTGACGAGCTGGAATTGGCAGCGGGCTTGCGCGAAGGCGGTCGTGAGGTCACCGCCGAAGGCGCGTGCCGGGTCGAAGTAGTCGAGCGCGCGGGTGATCAGCAGATAGGTGTTGGCATCGAAATAGTCGCTGAACTTGTCGCCCTGGTAGCGCAAATAGCTCTCGATCTCGAACTCCACGTCCTGCGTGCTGTAGGCGTAGCGCAGCGGGCGCTCGCCGCTGGCGTCGCTGCCGTTGCGCGTCAGGCGGCCGAACTTGGTCTCCATCGCGTCGTCGCTGAGATAGGTGATGTGGCCGATCATCCGCGCCACCCGCAGGCCGCGCTTGGGCACGACGCCGTGGGCCTGGTAGTGCCCGCCGTGGAAATCCGGGTCGGTGACGATGGCGCGCCGCGCGACCTCGTTGAATGCGATGTTCTGCGCCGACAGGTTCGGCGCCGTCGCCACCGCGATGCAATGGCGCAGCCGGTCCGGGTGGCGCAGCGACCAGCCGAGCGCCTGCATGCCGCCCAGGCTGCCGCCGATCACCGCGGCGAGCTGCTCGATGCCGAGCGCATCGAACAGCCGGGCCTGCGCGTCGACCCAGTCCTCGACGGTGACGACCGGAAAATCGGCGCCGTAGGGCCGGCCGGTGTCGGGGTTCACATGCATCGGCCCGGTCGAGCCGAAACACGAGCCGAGGTTGTTGACGCCGATGACGAAGAAGCGGTCCGTGTCCAGCGGCTTGCCCGGCCCGATGAGGTTGTCCCACCAACCTTCGCTCTTCTCGACGCCGGCATAGGTGCCGGCCACGTGGTGCGACGCGTTCAGCGCATGGCACACCAGCACCGCGTTGCTGCGCGCAGCGTTCAACGTGCCGTAGGTTTCGTAGACGAGCGTGTAGTCGCGCAGGCTCGTGCCGCTTTGCAGCGGCAGCGGCTCGGCGAAATGCCGCGACTGCGGCGTGACCTGACCCACTGAGTGCATGGAAGACCCACAAAAAAACCCGGCGCCGCCAAAGCGGGACACCGGGTGCTGGGTCCTGTCTTTAGCTGGATTTATAGAGCGCCCGCAAGCCGGAACAAATCAGCGCTGGCGGGGAGTTTAGCAGCGCTAGTCCAGGGTTCGCCGGAAACGCTTCAGGCCGATCGCGAGCACGACCGCCGTGAACAGCAACAGCGGCCACAAGTGCGGCCACACACTCGCCACGTCGTTGCCCTTGAGCATCACGCCGCGGATCACGCGCAGGAAATGGGTGAGCGGCAGCGCCTCGCCGATGAACTGCGCCCAGCCGGGCATGCCGCGAAACGGGAACATGAAGCCCGACAGCAGCAGCGACGGCAGGAAGAAGAAGAATGTCATCTGCATCGCCTGCATCTGGCTTTGCGCGGCACTCGAGATCGTGATGCCCACCGTGAGGTTGGCCGCGATGAAGATCAGCACGCCCAACAGCAGCAGCACGAGGTTGCCCTCGAACGGCACGTCGAAGACGAAGCGCGCCGCCAGCAGGATGATGACGACCTGCACGTAGCCGATCGCGATGTAGGGCGCGATCTTGCCGACCATCACTTCGAGCGGATGCACCGGCGTGGCGAGCAGGTTTTCCATCGTGCCGCGCTCGACCTCTCGCGTGACGGCCAGCGCCGTCATCATGATCATCGTCATCGTGAGGATCACGCCCATCAGTCCCGGCACGATGTTGTATTGGGTGATGCCTTCGGGGTTGTAGCGGCGGTGGATGCGCCACTCGAACGGCGGCCCGGCGCCGGCCGGCGCGGCGGCGCTGCCGACCAAGTCGTGGCGCAGCGCGGTCGGCGCGAGCTGCTGCACCGCGCCGATCGCGTTGCCGGTGGCCGACGGGTCGGTCGCGTCGGCTTCGAGCAGCACCGTCGGCCGCTCGCCGCGCAACACGTCGCGCGCGAAGCCGGCGGGAATCGTGAAGACGAACTGCACGTCGCCGCGTTCGATCATGCGCTCGGCCTCCGCCGTGTTCGCCGCGGGGGCCACGACCTCGAAGTAGCCGGTGTTCTCGAGCGCACGCACGAGGCTGCGCGTGAACGGCCCCTGCTCGTGCGCGACGACGGCCGTCGGCAGCCGGCGCGGGTCGCCGTTGATCGCAAAGCCGAACAGCGTCATCTGGATGATCGGGATGCCGACCATCATCGCGAACGTCAGGCGGTCGCGGCGCAGTTGAATCAGCTCCTTGATCATGATGCCGAGCAGGCGGGCGAAACTGAAGCGGTCGCGCATGGTCGATACGGTCAGGCGAAGTTGTCGGCCGCCCGGCGCGACAGGTGGATGAACACCTCCTCCAGCGTCGGCGGCACGGTCTTCCATGGTCGAGCGGTGTGCCGCGCGAGCGCCGCATCGAGCTCGGAGGCGATCGCGCTGCTCGCGCGCAGCGTGTTGCCGAGCCGGGTGACGGTGCTGACGGCCGGGTCTTGCTCCAACGCGAGCAGCATCGGCATGTCGACGGGGTCTTCGGTGCTGCGCGACGCGAGACCGCTTTGCGCGACCAGCTCGTCCGGCGTTCCGCTGGCGAGCAAACGGCCGTAGGCGATGTAGCCCAGCCGGTGGCAGCGTTCGGCCTCGTCCATGTAGTGGGTCGAAACGAGCACCGTGATGCCTTCGGCCGCCAGCGCGTGGATCTCGTTCCAGAAGTCGCGGCGCGCGACGGGGTCGACACCGGCCGTCGGTTCGTCGAGCAGCAGCAGCTCCGGTTCGTGCAGCATGCAGGCGGCCAGCGCGAGCCGCTGCTTCCAGCCGCCCGAGAGGCGGCCGGCAAGCTGCTCGGCACGTGTCGCGAGGCCGAGCCGGTCCAGCGCCTGCGCGACGCGCTCGCGCCGCCGGTCCATGTCGTACATCCGCGCAATGAACTCGAGGTTCTCGCGAATGCTCAGGTCTTCGTAGAGGCCGAAACGCTGTGTCATGTAACCCACGCGCCGCTTGATCGTCGCCGCTTCGCGCACCACGTCCAGACCCAGTGTGTGGCCGGCGCCGGCGTCGGGCGTGAGCAGGCCGCACATCATGCGGATCGACGTCGTTTTGCCCGAACCGTTGGGCCCGAGGAAGCCGTACACCTCGCCGCGTGCGACCGTCATCGACAGCCGGTCGACGACGGTGCGTTCGCCGTAGCGCTTCGTGAGGCCTTCGACGGCGATCGTCGGCCCGTCGGCGGATTGAACGGCAGTTGCCATCAGCTCGCCTCGGCGACCGTCACCTGCACCGGCAGCCCCGGGCGCAGGCGCTTCGCATCCTCTGCGGACGGCGACGCTTCGACGAGGAACAACAGCCGCTGGCGGTTGTCCTTGCTGTAGATGACGGGCGGCGTGAACTCGGCTTCGCTGGCCACGCGGCGCACGGTGGCACGAAAGGGCGCGCCACAGCCATCGCACTCGACCTGCACGACGGTGCCCGGCCTCACACGCGACAGCAGCGGCTCGGGCACGAAAAAGCGCAGCTTCAGCGCGTCGGGCTCGAGCAGCGTCACGACCGGGCTACCGGCGCTGACCCATTCGCCGATGCGGTACAGCGTGTCTTCCACACGCGCCGCCACCGGTGCCGACACCGACTTCTGCACCAGCCGCCATTGCATCTGCTCCAGTGCGGCGCGTGCAGCGGCGGCTTCGGCTTCGGCGGCGGCCAATGCATCCTCGCGCCCGCCTTGCCCGGCGATGCGCAATCGCGCCTCGGCCTCCCGCACGGCCGCCCGATCGGCGTCGCGTTTGGCCTGTGCCGCGACGAGCGCCGCGCTCGACAGAAATCCCGATGCCGCCAGGTCGCGCTCTCGCTTGAGTTCACTCTCCGACTGCTTCAGCGCGGCGCGCGCGGCATCGAGTCCGGCGCGCGTCGCGGCCAATTCGTCGCGGCGCTGGCCGCGCGACAGGTCGCGCACCAAGGCCTCGGCCTTCGCCAGGCGGGCCTGGGCTTCGACGACGGCCGCGGCCTCGCTCTCGTGCTCCAGCACGAACAGCGGCGTGCCGGCGGCCACCTGCGCGCCGCGCTCGGCCGGCAGCTCGATCAGTCGGCCGGCCAGCGGGGCGCCGACCCGAACGAACTCGGCTTCGACATAGCCAGTGACGGCGGGCGGCTCTTGCCGCGCGCACGCTGCCAACACGAGCGATATCAGGCACAAACCGGCGCGTTTCATCGTCCCTCCTCGGCGGGGTGCGGGCAGTATCGCAGCAGGTTTACAGTGCAGGAGACCGAGGCAGCACGCGAGGCCGGCGAGATTCCGCAAGGCGAAGCCGCCGTCCCGATCAAGCCGTGAGGCCCTTCGGTTGCGGGTGTCCCCCCACTCATGGGGGTGCCCGCGACACCCCGCCATGAAAGAATGGCTCGTCACGTTTTGTTACGAGCCATTTGTTCATGAGCAGCGTCGTTCTCTATCACAGCGATCTCGAACTCGCCCATCGCCTGGCCGAGAACATCATCTCGGGGTCGGGGCTGCGAGTCACCGGCATTGCCCATCACCTGCCGTCGCTGCGCGAAGCGCTGGCGCACGGTCTGCCGGATCTGCTGCTGATCGACCTGATGCTGCCGTCGAACCACGTGCGCGGATTGCTGAACGAACTGCGCGGCAGCGGCCACATGGGTCGCCCGCAGGTCGTCATGCTGGCGATGTCGTCCGACGACCCGCGGCTGATGGAAGCGCTGTGTTACGGGGCCGATGCCTATTTCGTCCACACACGCCCGTCGACGTCGCTGGCGGCGGCCTTGCAGCAAGTGCTGCGCGGCGAATCGGCCATGTCGCCGCAGATCGCCCGCCAGGTGAAGTCGCACTTCGATGCGATGAGCTGGGACGAGACCGACTTCGTCGGCGAATCGCAGAACCCGCTGCGTCTGAACGAAAGCGACGAGCGGCTGCTGCGGTGGACCGCGGAAGGCTACCTTGTCAATGAAGTGGCGCGCGGGCTCCAGCTGAGCCCGCAGAGCGTCGGCGTGCGCATCCGCAACATCTACCGCAAGCTGCAATTCGACGTGCGGGCGGCGTCGCTGTCGTTGATGGCGGCCTGAATCTCACTCGGCGGGGGGCGCCGTGTCGATGAAGCTCTGGCGCTGCGCGAGCTTCTCGCCCAGCCGCGCGAGGTTGGGATGGCTGCCGCGCCATTCGATCTGCGGGAAGCGGAAGTCGAGGTAGCCGAGCGCGCAGCCGACCGCAATGTCGGACAGCGAGAAGTGGATGCCGGAACACCAGGGCTTGTCGCCCAGCCCCTTGCTCATCGCGGCCACCGAAGCGTTCACCTTGCCCATCTGCCGATCGATCCAGGCCTGGCTTCGTTCGGCGTCGGCACGCCCGGCCCAGGTGCTCTCCAGCCGAGCGAGGATGGACGCGTCGAGCAGGCCGTCGGCCAGCGCTTCCCAGGTGCGCACCTCGGCGCGCTCGCGCCCGCGCTCCGGGATCAACCGACCCACCGGCGACAGCGTGTCGAGGTACTCGACGATCACGCGTGAATCGAACACCGCCTCGCCGCCTTCCATCACCAGGCACGGCACCTTGCCGAGCGGGTTGGACTGCAAAATGCGCTCGCCGACCCACACGTCCTCCAGTTCGAGCTGGTAGTCGAGCCTCTTCTCGGCCATCACCATGCGCACTTTGCGCACGTAAGGGCTGGTGAGCGAACCGATGAGCTTCATGATGTGTTGGCGTGGTCGTCCCTGTGGAAAACGATTCTAGCGGGCCGACCTCCCCAACGGGCCCTTAGCGCCGCAGCGTCCAGTCGACCGTGGCAGGGCGGCCAGCGAGATGCAATCTCGCGGTGGCCGGGGCGGTTCGCGCGATCACCGCACCGCCGCGCACCACGGCGAGGCGGGTCGCGCGCAACCGAATCGCTTCGACCGGGTCGCGCGCCTGCAACAGCACGAAGTCGGCGCGGTGGCCGACCTCGATGCCGTAGCCGGCCAGACCGAGGATGCGCGCGCTGTTCGCGGTCACCGCGTCGAAGCAGGCGCGCATCTGCGCCTGCGAGGTCATCTGTGCGACGTGCAGCCCCATCTGTGCGACTTCGAGCATGTCGGCGCTGCCGAGCGAATACCACGGGTCCATCACGCAGTCGTGTCCGAAGCCGACGTTGATGCCGGCGGCCATCAGTTCCGGCACGCGCGTCATGCCGCGGCGCTTCGGATAGGTGTCGTGGCGGCCCTGCAGGGTGATGTTGATCAGCGGGTTCGCGATCGCGTGGACCTCGGCCTCGTGCATCAGCGGAATCAGCTTGGACACGTAGTAGTTGTCCATCGAATGCATGGAGGTCAGGTGTGATCCGGCCACGCGTCCGTGCAACTTCAGCCGCTGGGTGTGGAAGGCCAGCGTTTCGATGTGGCGCGACATCGGGTCGTCGCTTTCGTCGCAGTGCATGTCGACTCGCAGCCCACGCTCGACGGCGAGCTCGCACAGGAGGCGGATCGATTCGGCACCGTCGGCCATCGTGCGTTCGAAGTGCGGAATGCCGCCGATCACGTCGACTCCCATCGCGAGCGCGCGTTTCAGGTTCGCGAGCGCCGTCGGCGAGCGCAGCAGGCCGTCCTGCGGAAAGGCGACGAGCTGCAGGTCGAGGTAAGGCCCGACCTTCTGCTTCACGTGCAGCAGCGCCTCGACCGCGAGCAGCCGGTCGTCGCAGACGTCGACGTGCGTGCGGATCGCCAGCAGCCCCTTCGCGACGGCCCAGTCGCAGTACTGCATCGCGCGCTCGACCAGCGCCTCTTGCGTCAGCTGCGGTTTCAGCTCGCCCCACAGCGCGATGCCTTCGAGCAGCGTGCCGCTTTGGTTCACGCGCGGCAGCCCGTACGACAGCGTGGCGTCCATGTGGAAATGCGCGTCGACGAAAGGCGGCGACAGCAGCTGGCCTTCGCCGGCGACGACTTCCGCGCTCTCCGGGACCGCCAAGCCGGGGGCGATCGCCGCGATGCGCCCGTCGTGCACCAGAACGTCGACGCCGCGGCGGCCGTCGACCAGGTTGACGTTTCGAAGGAAGAGCGGCGGCATGTTCAGACTCTACGCCATGACCTCGGAGGTTATCGACGGCATGCAAGCCGTGCGCCAGCATGGACGCCAAGAAGATTCATCCACTCGACCAGGAGCCCCTCGTGAACGGCATCGACCTGCTTCCCCTCGGCGTAGGACACATGATCGGCCTCGGCGCCGTCGGCTCGTGCCTCGGGGTCGGATTGCTCGGCAGCAAATTCCTCGAGTCGTCGGCGCGCCAACCCGAGCTGATGGAGAGCCTGCAGACCAAGGTCTTCCTGCTCGTCGGCGTGCTGGACGGCGCGTTCATCATCGCCACCGGCATCGGGCTGTGGTTCGCGACGGCGAACCCGTTCAGATAGCGCCTGACGCGGTTCGCGAACAAACGGTAACAGGCGGCCGGCTTTGCCCGGCCTTTTTTCACGAGCACGTTCCGCCCGCACGACTTAAGGTGCGTCGTCTCCTGCCGTTCAGACGTCCCCGCCGTGCTTCACCTGCTCTTTCTCTTCGTCCACCTGCTGGCCACCTGCATCGCGCTCGGCGCCATCCTTGCGACCGATCTGCGGTTGCTCGGCAAGCTGACCCACTGCCGTATGCGCATCGCACCGCCGAACGCGTTCGTGACGCGTCTCGTCGGTCTCTCGCTGCTCGCGCTGTGCCTGAGCGGTGCGGCGCTGCTGTGGCTCGGCCTGGAGCAGCGCGCGGACTACCTCGACAACCCGAAGCTGCAGGCCAAGCTGCTGCTCGTCGCCACCCTGGCCGTCAATGCGCTGGTGCTGCACGGCTACACCTTCCCGCGGCTGACACGCGGCCGGCGGCTCAAGCCGTGGGAGGCGGGGGACATCGTCGGCGTCGCGGTGCCGGTCGCATTGTCGAACTGCTTGTGGCTGTTTTGCGCCTTTCTCGGCATCGCGCGGCCCTGGAACGACACGATCCCATTCGTCGACGTGCTGGCGATCGCCGCGATCTTGTTCGTGCTGACCTTGGTCGGCGTGATGCTGCTGCTGACGATCGCCACGCGAGACCGGCCGCGCGGGCGGCCGTCGGACTGGGTGGATGCGCTGAAGCTGCAGCTGGGTCGCATCGGACAGGCCTTGCCCGAACCGGCATCGTCCCGCGCGCCGCGGCGCGGCGACCCGCGTCACTTGGTGCCGAAGATGCGGTCGCCCGCGTCGCCCAGGCCCGGCACGATGTAGCCGTGTTCGTTCAGCTGGCGGTCGATGGCCGCCACGAAGACCGGCACGTCGGGGTGGTTGGCGTGAAAGTGGGCGAGGCCTTCTGGCGCTGCCAGCAGGCAGACGAAACGGATCGACTTCGGTCTCGCTTCCTTCAGCCGGTCGACGGCGGCCGTGGCCGAGTTGCCGGTCGCGAGCATCGGGTCGAGCACGATCGCGTCGCGCTCGTGCATGTCGGCCGGCATCTTGAAGTAGTACTCCACCGCCACCAGCGTCTTCGGGTCGCGGTACAGGCCGATGTGGCCGATGCGCGCGCCGGGGATCACGTTGAGCATGCCGTCGAGAAAACCCGCGCCGGCGCGCATGATGCTGACGAACACCGTCTTGCGCCCTTCGATCACCGGGCTTTGCATCTTCTCCAGCGGCGTTTCGATCTCGATCAGCTGCGTGGGCATGTCGCGCGTGACCTCGTACGCCATCAGCATGCCGATCTCGCCGAGCAGCCGACGAAAGCTGTGCGTGCTGCGGTCCTTTTCGCGCATCAGCGTGAGCTTGTGCTGGATCAGCGGGTGCCTGAGGTGGTGCACGTCGGCGGGCATCGGGGCTCCTAGAAGATCGTGCCGTCGCTGTCGATCCGCACCGGCGGCCCGCCGTCTTCGCGCAGCTCGGCGGCGATCTGGCGACCGGCCGCCCACGTGCCGCCTTCGAGCACGCGGGCGAGCGGTAGCTGTTCCGCGGTCAATCCGAGTTCGGCGCGCACCAGCGGTGCGAGCTCGTCGAGCAGCGCCACCGTCAGCGCGCGCCACTCGATCACCCATTCGTCGCCCGGCTGGCGCTCGCGCGACGCGAAGTCGGCATTAAGCGGCACGATCACGCCGGCGTCGAGCAGCAGGCCGCCGTTGCGGTATTCGGGCAGCGCCGTCAACTCGTCCAGCGCCGCCACCTGCACGCCGGCCCATTCGAACGGCTCGATCAGCGAGTAGGTGAGCCACTGCGACAGCTTGTGGAACGGCACGACGCCGGCGCCGGACCCTTGCCCGCCGGCGCGCGGGTGCTGCCAAACGTCGCCCATCGGCACGCCGCCCACCGACTGCCCATTCGGCCAGATGCCGCTGAAGGCATCGAGCAGCGCGCCGAGGATGCGCGAGGCGTTGAGGTGATGATGGCGCTGCGCCCCCGGCGCGGGCCGGTGGTGGCGCAGCTTGGGCGCATGCGGGTGGTAAGTCAGCGCGTCGAACAGGTGGCCCGGCTGGCCGGTCGAGGTGAAGGTCTGCGGCTGGTCGCGCAGCGCCTCCCCGAGCCGCCGCATCAGCGCGGCGCGGCCCTCCACGCCGACCAGCGGGTTGTCGGCGCTGGCCTGGAACATCTCGGCCAGCGCCTGCGGCGTGAACCGGAGCAGCGCGGCCGCGTCGACGCGGTACGGATCGCCGGCGTCCGACGAAAAGCGCCCGGCCATGAAGGCGCGAAAACTCGCGACGGCCAGGCCTTCGGAGCGGCTGAAGGTCTGGCCGGTCTCGCGCTCCCGGTAGGACCAGACCGGCCCGGCACCGGCGTCGAGCAGCACGCTGACCAGCGCGAGGTCGATATGTGCCCGCGCCGCCGACGTGCTGCTGCGTCCGGCCAGACGCGAGTCGAGCTCGCCCCGGCGATCGATGCCGCCGGCCTCGAATTGCCGCCAGCGGCTGTGGTACGGGATCTTCAGGTCCGGGTAGCGCTCGCGCGTGACGCGCGCGACACGTGCGACGACGGCCGGCCACTCCGAACGGTCGATCGTGAGGTGCTCGGACTGTCCGGCGCTGACCGCCGCCGCGATCGCCGCACAGCGCTCGCGGATCGTCGCGGGCGAGCGCAGCACGCGCACCGCGTCGTGCAGGGCGGCGTCGTCATTCAAGGCTGCGCCCCTTCACGGCGGCGAGCATCACCTCGTCGGGCACGCTGCCGTCGGTGAAATAGCCGGCGGCGATTTTCGCTTCGATCTCCACCCGCGCATCGGCCGGGACCAGCGCGTCAGGAATCTTCACCCGCTCGCCGACCTCGACGCCGCTGCCGGTGATCGCATCGAACTTGTCGTTGCTCATCGACACCAGCCGGTGGATCTTGCGAATGCCCAGCCAGTGCAGCACGTCCGGCATCATTTCCTGGAACCGCATGTCCTGCACGCCGGCCACGCATTCGGTGCGCAGGAAGTACTTGTCGGCGCTGTCCCCGCCGACCTGCCGCTTGCGCGCGTTGTAGACGAGGAACTTGGTCACTTCGCCGAGCGCGCGGCCTTCCTTGCGGCTGTAGGCGATCAGGCCGACGCCACCGGCTTGCGCGCCCTTGATGCACTCCTCGATCGCATGCGTGAGGTAGGGGCGGCAGGTGCAGATGTCGGAGCCGAACACGTCCGAGCCGTTGCATTCGTCGTGCACGCGGGCGGTCAAGGTCACGGTCGGGTCGGCGAGGTCGCGCGGGTTGCCGAAGATGTAGAGCGTCTGTCCGCCGATCGGCGGCAAAAAGACTTCGAGGTCGCTGCGCGTCACGAGTTCCGGGTACATGCCGCCGGTTTCTTCGAACAGCGCGCGCCGCAGTTCGCCCTCGCCGACGTTGAATCGCTTCGCGACGCCGGGCAGCCACCACACCGGTTCGATCGCAATCTTGGTCACGACGGCCGAGCCGTCGTCGAGCAGCACGCGGCCGTCGGCGGCCAGGCGTAGAAAGGCGATCGCCTGCCGCACCTCCGGCAGGTGGATGCGCGCCTTCGTGACCGCGATCGTCGGACGGATGTCGACGCCCTGCGCGATGAACTCGGCGAAGACGTCGGCCACCGACGCGCCCCACGGGTCGATGGAGACGATCTTCTGCGCGTCGCCCCATTGCGGATAGGGGCCGATCAGGTCGGTCGGCGAGGTGTCGGTCAGGTCGGCGCGGTGGCCCCGGACGAGGTTGCCGGCTGCGACCGCCAGCGCGCGGTACACGCCGTAGGAGCCGGAATGCGTGCCGATCACGTTGCGCTGGCTGCGGCTCGCGGTCGTGCCGACAACCGGGCCACGGTCCAGCGCGATCGGTGCGCCCCAGTGAAGGGGCGGCGCGCCGGTGGTTCCCTGGCCGGGATGCGACGTGAGGCGGATGTGCTTCGCGCCGGGGATACCGTTGATCTCAGAACCCATGGCCTGCGCCCCCGTTTCGGATGGCTTTCGGGCCGACTATAGCTTCAGCGCCAGGTGCACGTCATCGTGCAGCATCCCGTCGACGCAGATCGCCGCCGCTTCGCGGCCGTACGGCACGAAACCGAGCGACTGGTACAGCGCCAGCGCCGGCGCATTCCCGGCCGCGGCGGTGAGGTTGAGCTGCAGGATGCCGTCGGCGCGGCGCGCGAGCGCGATCACCTCCTGCAGCAGCCGCCGCGCGAGCCCTTGCCCGCGATGCGACGGCGCGACGAACACGCCCCAGACGAAGCCCTTGTGGTGCATCTTGCGCATCTCCTCGCGGTGCCATGCCGCCAGGCCGACCAGGCGGTCACCGTCCAGCGCGCCGACGATCGCGCGGTCGTCGCGCGGCTGCAGACGCTGCGCGACGATCAGCAACGGCGTGTCGCGTTCATCCTCGTAGCTCGAGGCGAACGCGACCGGATCCTCGCGCAGTGCCTGCAGCCGCAGAACCTGGAACGCCGCGGCGTCGGCGGGCACAAGGGTGCGGATCCACATCGCCGGGATCAAGTGGCCAGAGGCCGCGTGATCTCGTCGATGCGCGCCATCACGTCCGGCGTCAGCTTCGGGATCACGTCGCAGGCGCCGAGGTTGCTCTGCAGCTGGCCGAGCCGCGAGGCGCCGGTGATGACGCTGCTGACATGCGGGTTCTTCGCCGCCCAGGCGATCGCCAGTTGCGCCACCTGGCAGCCGAGGTCGGCCGCCATGCCTTCGAGCTGGCCCACGGCGGCGTTCTTCGCTTCGTCGGTGAGGCTTTTCTCGAGAAAGCCCATGCCCTTCATCGCGCCGCGGCTGTCCGCCGGAATGCCGGCCTTGTACTTGCCGGTCAGCAAGCCGCTGGCCAGCGGGCTCCAGGTGGTCAGGCCCAGCCCGATGTCCTCGTACAGGCGGGCGTACTCCTCTTCGACGCGCTTGCGGTTGAACAGGTGGTACTGGGGCTGCTCCATCACCGGCTTGTGCAGGTGATGGCGCTCGGCGATCTCCCAGGCGGCGCGGATGTCGGCCGCGCTCCATTCGCTGGTGCCCCAGTACAGCGCCTTGCCGCGGGTAATCATGTCGCTCATCGCCCACACCGTTTCCTCGATTGGGGTGTGGGGATCGGGGCGGTGGCAGTAGACGAGATCGATGAAGTCGAGCCCGAAACGCTGCAGCGAACCGTCGATCGCCTGCAGCAGGTACTTGCGGTTCAGCGTGTCGCGGCGGTTGGCGCCGGCGCCCTCGCGGTCCAGGCCCCAGAAGAACTTCGTCGAGACCACGTAGTTCAGGCGCGGCCACTTCAGTGCCCGGATCGCCGCGCCCATCAGCGTTTCGCTCTTGCCGCCGGCATAGGCCTCCGCGTTATCGAAGAAGTTGATGCCCGCATCGAATGCGGCCGCCATCATCTCCTTGGCGGCGTTTTCGTCGACCTGGTTGTGGTACGTCACCCAGGAGCCCAGCGACAGCTCGCTGACCTGCAGGCCGCTGCGGCCCAATCGTCGGTAGTTCATGTTTCGTCTCGCCTTGGTGAAGGAACCCGTTTCATCTTAGCTTTCCATCGTGCCGGGCCGCGGTGGTTCATTTCCGCCACAGTCGGCCAACCGTTCGGCGGTCGCATCGCACCGTTGGACACAGGCCGGCCTTTCCATCGCGTCCGCGCGTGGGTATCGTGTCGCCGTGAAGATCCTGCAGCTCGTTCTGGCCCTGCCGTTCCTGCTTGCGCTCGGCGTGGCTGGCCATGCGCTCCTGTCGCGCGCCGTCAAGGCGGTGCTGTGGTCATGGTCGCCGCTGGCCACCGGCGAGCACCAGACGGCCACCTACGAGCGCCGCGTCTACCACAGCGCCGATCCGCAGATGCTGCAGGTCATCGGCGTCGCCGCCGCCGGCGGGCTGCTGGGCTGGCTGGGCTTGGCGATCGAGTCGGCGCTGGTGGGCGTCGCCGGCGCGCTGGTCGTCTTCGGCGCCGTCGGGTTCGATGTGCTGCGCTGGGAGCGTGTGGCCGTCAGCGCCACCAACCTGTGGTTCCAGCGCGGCTACGGCGGCAAGGTTCACCAGCTGGCGCTCGAGAACATACGCGATCTCACGGTGCAGGAAGCCGAGGTTCGCGGCTTCACGCTTCGCCACGGCACGCACAACCGCTCGGCGCGGCTGCAGGTGCGGCTGAACGACAAGCGCGTGATCGCGTTGCCGAAAACCGACGCCCATACCGGCCTCGACGCGGTGGAATCGGTCGCCAACCACCTTCGCATGCGACTGGACCTGATGCGCGAGCGCGACACCGCGCGGTCGCCGGCCAAGGTGGCGCCCCCGCCGCTGCCCGAGACCCTCGCGGCGCAAGACGACGAACTGCGCCGCGCGCTGCGGCGGCTGCGCCAAGGCGCGGCGACAGCTGGCGCCGGGCAGCGTGCGAAACCCGGCGCATAGCGGGGCCGCAGGGCGGACGGGCGTTTGACCCGCAGTGGGAGAATCGCCCGATGAATGCCTTGCTGCGCGAAACGGCGCCCTCCTTCGAGTCGGTCCACGGGCTTCGCCGGGCACGCCTCGTGCAAGCGCTGCAGCGCGAAGGCGGCGGCATCGCGATCGTCCCGACGGCGCCGCTGCGCCAGCGCAACGGCGACAACGACTTCCCGTACCGCTACGACAGCCACTTTCACTACCTGACCGGCTTTGCCGAGCCGCAGTCGTGGCTGGTGCTGGGCAGCGACGGCAGTACAACGCTGTTTTGCCGGCCGAGGGACAAGGAACGCGAGATCTGGGACGGTTTTCGCCTCGGCCCCGAGTCGGGGCGCGAGGCGCTCGGCGTCGATGCGGCGTATGCAATCGGTGAACTCGACGAGCGGCTGCCGAGGATGCTGGCCAACCAGGGGGCCGTGTGGTACCCGTTCGGTGTGCATGCCGACCTGGCGGCGCGGCTGGACGGCTGGCTCGCGGTCGTGCGCGGCCGCGGCCGCGGCCGCGAAGGCGTGGAATGCCCGTCGTCGCAGCGCGACCTGAACCTGCTGCTCGACGAGATGCGGCTGATCAAGGACGCCGGCGAAATCGCGACGATGCGCCGCGCTGCCGAGATCTCGGCCGGCGCCCACACGCGTGCGATGCGCTTCTGCGCCGACCGCTTCCGTGCCGGCGCAGCCAGCGTGCGCGAATACGAGATCGAAGCCGAGTTGCTGCACGAGTTCCGCCGCCACGGCGCGCAAAGCCCCGCCTACCCGAGCATCGTCGCCGCCGGCGCGAATTCCTGCATCCTGCACTACGAAGCAAGCGACGCCGCGCTGCTGCCGGGCGAGCTGTGCCTGATCGACGCCGGCTGCGAGCTCGGCGGCTACGCGAGCGACGTCACGCGCACGTTTCCGGCGGCCGGGCGTTTCACCGCCGCGCAGCGCGAGCTTTACGAGATCGTGCTCACCGCGCAGAAGGCCGCCATCGCGGCGACGCGCCCTGGCGCGCGCCAGCGCGACGCGCACCACGCCGCCGTTCGCGTGCTGGCGCAAGGCATGCTCGACTGCGGCTTGCTCGATCGAAACAAGGTCGGCGACCTGGAGGCGGTCATCGACTCGGCGGCCTACCGCCAGTTCTACATGCACGGCACTGGCCACTGGATCGGTCTGGACGTGCACGACGTCGGCGAGTACCTGTCGCTCGGCGAGCCGCCGTGCGAGCACGCCGACGGGCTCGGCGGCAAGGTCGTCAAGAAGCCGTCGCGGCTGCTGCAGCCCGGCATGGCGGTGACGCTGGAGCCCGGCCTGTACGTCCGGCCGGCCGACGGCGTGCCGGAGAAGTACTGGAACATCGGCATCCGGATCGAAGACGATGCGGTGATCACCGCCGAGGGCTGCGAATTGATCTCGCGCGGTGTGCCGGTGGAGGCCGGCGAGATCGAGGCGCTGATGCGCGCTTAGCGCATGCCGCGCCGCCTACAAGGAGACCCATGCTCGTTGTCCATCACCTGAACCATTCGCGCTCGCAGCGCGTGTTGTGGCTGCTCGAAGAAATGGGCCTGCCGTACGACATCCAGCGCTATGAACGCGAACGCAGCGGCCTCGCGCCGAAGTCGCTGCGCGAGGTGCATCCGCTGGGCAAGTCGCCGGTGCTTGTCGATGGCAAGCAGGTGCTCGCGGAGTCGGGCGCGATTCTCGAATACCTCGTCGATCGCCATGGCAAGGGGCGCTTCGCGCCGCCGCCCGGCACGCCCGAGCGCCTGCGCTACACGTACTGGATGCACTATGCCGAGGGCTCGGCGATGCCGCCGCTGCTGATGAAACTCGTCTTCGACCGCATCGAGACGGGTCCGATGCCGTTTTTCGTGAAGCCGATCGCCAAGGGCATTTCGGCCAAGGTCAAGGGCATGTTCATCGGCCCGCAGATCCGCACCCACCTCGACTTCATGGAGGCGTCGCTGAAGGACGCGCCGTGGTTCGCCGGCGCCGCGTTCAGCGCGGCCGACATCCAGATGAGCTTCCCCGTGGAAGCCGCCGCGGCGCGCGCGGGCCTCGATGCGAGCCGGCCCCGGCTGATGGACTTTCTCGCGCGCATCCGGGCGCGCCCCGCCTACCGGCGCGCGCTCGAGCGCGGTGGCCCGTACGATCTGATGAGCTGACGTGGTGAGGCGAGGCGGGCGCCGTCCGTCACGCCAGCTTCTGCAGCAGCTGCGCCTTCTTCGCGTCGAATTCGTCCTGCGTCAGCACGCCCTTGGTCAGCAACTGCGCCAGCTGCTCGATCGTCGCCATCACCTCGCCGGGTTTCACGCCCGCCGGCGCCGCCTGCAGCCCCTGGCCGAGCTGATTCGCCATCATCTGCCCGAGCGCGACGCCGGCGCCCAAGCCCATCGCATCGCCGGCGACGCCGGAGCCGCCGCCTTCGGCGAACCTGGGCATCGCCTGCGCTGCCTGGTACTGCACGAAGCGGCCCATGTCGTCGCCGACCATGCCCATGCCGATCTTCTGGTCGAGCACGGTCTGCAGTGCCTCGGGAAGAGAGATGTTCTGCAAGGTCACGCCCTCCAGGCGCAGCCCGAGCTGCTCGAACGCCGGCGCGGTCGCGAGCCGCAGCTGGCTCGCGAATTCGACCTGGTTGGACGCCAGGTCGAGAAACGGCAGGCCGCTGGCCGCCACGGCATCGGAGATGTGCTGAAGCATCAAGCCGCGCAGCTGGCCCTCGAGGTCCGACGTCGTGTACGCGTCGCGCGTGCCGGAGATCTGCCGGTGGAACAGGCTCGCGTCGCCGACACGGTAGCTGTAGTTGCCGAAGGCACGCAGGCGTACCGCGCCGAAGTCCTTGTCGCGGATCGTCACCGGCTGCGTCGTGCCCCAGCGCTGGTCGACCTGCTGGCGCGTGCTGAAAAAGTAGACGTCGCTCTTGAACGGGCTCTGGAAGAGCTTGTCCCAGTGCCGCAGGTTGGTCAGCAGCGGCAGCGTGGCGGTGGTCAGCGTGTAGCGGCCGGGGCCGAACACGTCGGCGATCCGGCCTTCGTCGACGAACACCGCGAGCTGCGATTCGCGCACCGTCAGCGAGGCGCCGTACTGGATTTCGTTGTCGGTCATCGGATGGCGCCAGGCCAGCGTGCCGTCGCCGGCTTCGGTCCATTCGAGTACGTCGATGAACTGCTTCTTGACGAAATCCATCAATCCCATGGCGTGCCCCTTCCCGGTTGCAGCGGAATAATACGATGAGGGGTTGCAGCAGCGACTCTGCGGAGGTGTGAGATGGGAACGGTTTCGACATCGACATTGAGCCTGGCCGTCGTTGGCGCCGGCCCGGTGGGCCTGACGCTCGCGTTGCATGCGGCGCGAGCGCTGCCGCACGCGCGGGTCACCGTGTTCGACGCGCGGCCGCTGGCGCAAGACGTCTCCGGCGACCCGCGCACGCTCGCGCTGTCGCTCGGCAGCGTGCAGTTGCTGCAGCGCGTGAACGCCTGGCAGCCCGAGCGGGCGCAGCGCATCCTCGAGGTCCATGTGTCGCAGCAGCCGCCGTCGCTGCCGGCCGTGCTGGGCCGCCTGCTCGGTGAGCCGGAGGTGCGCATCCGCGCGATCGATGAAGCCGTGCCGATGCTCGGCGCGGTGCTGAGCTACGGCGCCATCGTGGCACCACTGCAGGCGGCGTGGGTGGCCGCCGGGGAACGTGAGCCGCAGCGCCTGGCCACGCGCTTCGGCACGCCGGTCACGGCGTTGAAGCCGCTGGCCTCGGGCGTCGAAGTCGATGCCGGCATTGCCGAGCGCTTCGATCTGGCCGTCGTGGCCGAAGGCGGCGTGTTCTCCGAGCAGGCGCGCAAGTCGCTGAGCCGCGACTACCGGCAGACCGCGTGGGTCGGCACGGTGACGCTCGCCGACGCGAAGCCGGGGGTCGCCTACGAGCGCTTCACGCGCCACGGGCCCGTGGCCCTGCTGCCGCTGAACGACGGGCGAGCCGGCCTCGTCTGGTGCGTCGACAGCGACGACGACCCGGTCGCCGAGCTCGACGACGCACAGCGGCTGACCGTGCTGAACACGATGTTCCACGCCGAGGTCGGTCGCATCGTCGACGTGTCGCCACTGAAGCACTTTCCGCTCGGCTTGAACGCCGAACGCACGCTGACCGAAGGGCGCACGGTGCGCATCGGCAACGCCGCGCAAACGCTGCATCCGGTGGCGGGGCAGGGGCTGAATCTCGGTCTGCGCGATGCCTTCGAACTGGTGCGTGCGCTGTCGCATTCGCCGGACGTCGACGCGATGCTGCGTCGGCTCGAATGGAAACGCGGGCCCGACCGCTGGGCGATGATCGCCGCCACCGATTTTCTGGCCCGCAGCTTCACCTGGCACCTGCCCGGCGCGGGCGCGGCGCGCGGGCTCGGCATGGCGGCCGTGCAGGTGATGAAGCCGGTGAAGTCGGCGCTGGCGCGACAGATGATGTTCGGCTCGCGCTGAAGACCAGAATCAAGTTAGGGCCCGTTGGGAAACAAGTTGCACATTTGGCTCGCCGGCTTCGGGCGCGCTGCGGCGTTGCAAATGCTCGCGATACCTATGGGTATCGCTGTGTTTTGCGCCTTGCATCGCATCCCGCATCCGGCGGCCAAATGCACAACTTGTTCCCCAACGGGCCCTTAGAAGGCGACCTCGTCCCGGGCGCGCAGCAGCTTGCAGTGGGCGTGCTGTTTCCAGCGCGCCTGTACACATTGCGTCTGCATGCAGCGGTACAGCGAGAACTGGGTGCGGTCGCCGCAGACGGCGCGCGGGCTGGCCGGTTCCGGCTCGGTCTTGCGCTCCTGCGGGACCGCCCGCGGCGTCGCCGTGAGGACAGGCGCCATCGGTTTTCCGTTGCTGACGGTGCGCTCCTTGACCACGCGTGAGGGCGGCGGGCGGCTGGATTCGGCGTTGTTGGGGACGGCGGCGGCCATTTGTGGGTCGCGCGCGGGCGGCTGCACCACCGGGGGTGCCGGCTCGGGCGCCGCCGGCGCTTCGGCGGGGCGCGCCGGCGGCGGCGTGGTTTCCGCCGTCGGTGGCGCCACGGCGGCTGTTCGCGGCGTCTCGATCGCCGGCCGCGGAGCAGGGGCCGGCGCCGCCGGTTCGACGCTCGCCTGGGGCGGCAGCATCACGGCGGCGGTCGGTGCATCGGGGAGCGCGTCGGAGGCCCTTTCGGTCTCGATTTCAGTCTCGATTTCAGTCGCCATGGCCGGCGCCGTCCCGTCGGCCGGCGCCGGCTCGTCCTCGCTGGGCGACTGCGGCACGGCGGGCACGTTGGCGGTCAAGCCGTCCTCTCTCGCGGCCTGCGCGAATTCGGACTGGGCGCGGGTGGTTTGCCGCTCCTGGTCGAGCAGCCAGGCCGCTGCGCCGACCACGAAAAGCAGCAGCAGGCCGCCCGCCCACGCGACTCGCCGGCGGGTGCGATGCGCCCGGCCGCGTCGCAGCTCCGGCATCGCCCGCGGGTTCGGCGGATCGTCGGCGGAGAAGCCGTCCGGCACGGGCCGCGCGAGCCACGGGTCCGGTGCCGTCGAGGCGAAGGCCGGCGCGGACGTCTGTGGCGGATCCTCGAACCGCATCGTAGGCATTGGCGGCGGAGGCGGAGGCGGGACCGGCGGAAGAGGCGGAGGGGGAGGAGGTGGCACGGGCGGCGAGGGCGGCGGCGCCGGTGGGTGCGGCACGGTCGGCGCTGCGGCGACGGCCGCCGGGGCGGGCATCGGTTCGCTGTCGGTCGGTCCGGCGCCCCAGTCCGTGCGCGCACCCTCCCACTCCGGCTCGACATAGTTGGCCGCGGGATGATCGTCGAGCCGCGCCAGAAACGCGCTGACGCTTTGCGGCCGGTCCTGCGGCCGGATCGCCAGCGCCGCATCGATCGCGGTCAGGAATGACGGGCTGTAGTGCCGATGCGGGAAGAGCTGCTGCACCCGGTGCGCCACGCGGCCCATCGGCTCGTTCGGCGGTGGCGATCGCACCGAGGCGGGAGGCGGCAATTCGCCGCTGATGCAGTACCTGATCACCGCGGCCAGCGCGTACAGATCGGTCCACGGTCCTTGCGGCCGGTCGGGCGCGGGCGCCGTCTGCTCGACCGGCGCGAACGACGGCGCGAGCAGCGTCATCAGCGCGCGGGCCTGGTCGCCGACGATCGCCCGGCGCGCCGCGCCGAAGTCCATCAGCACGGGCCGGTCGTCCGGCAACAGCAGGATGTTGGCCGGTGCGATTTCGCGGTGGATCGCGCCGGTGCGGTGCAGTTCGTCCAGCGCGCCCAGCAGCCCCTCGAGCAGCGCCCGCAGCGAGGCTTCGTCGGGCGGCTCGTCCATCGCCTGGCGCAGCGACAGGATGCTGTGTCCGGGATAGTGCGGCATCGCGCGGTACACCGTCCCGTTGGCCTCCCAGCTGCGCAGCACATGCAGCAGCGACGGGTGATTGCAGCGTTCGAGCAGCTGGGCTTCCTCGACGAACGCGCGGCGGCCGCGCTCGAAGGCCTCCGCGTGCGACGCCGCACGCAGCAACACGCGGTTGCCGTCGTCGCCGCGCACGGCCAGCGTGTCGGGCAGGTACTCCTTGATCGCGACGCGGCGTTCGAAGGCCTGGTCGTTGGCCAGGTAGACGAGGCCGAAGCCGCTGGCGCCGATCACGCGCTCGATCTCGAACTCCTCGAGCCGCGCGCCCGGCATCAGCGCATCGGACCGTTCGGTGCTCGGCGCGGCTGTCTCCACGTGCGCAGAGTTCATGCTCGCGCCGGACGGGGACGAAGGGGTCTTGGGGGTCTCGCGGGCGCGCTTCATGGGTCGGTACTGCTCTGGGGACGCGTAGCCAGCTTAAGTCCCACCGGCGTGAGCGTCTGTTCGGTTTTGTGTTCGTTTTTGGACGCCACGCTGTGCGGGGAGCGAACAATGTGCAGCAAACGATGTACCCGCCCTGGCGGATACTCGGCTGCGCATGTCGACCGCCGTCTTTTTGAAGCTGCTGGCCATCTTTGCCGTCGTGGCGCTGGGGTGGATCGCCGGCCGGCTGCGGTGGCTTGGAAACAACGATCCGGCGCGCACGCTGTCGACCGCCGCTTTTTACATCTTCATTCCCGCGCTGCTGTTTCGCACCACGGCCCGGGTCGACTTCGCCACGATGCCCTGGCGCACGCTGGCGGCGTTTTTCGTGCCGGTGCTGCTGATGCTCGCCACGGTGTACATCTGGCAACGCCGCGGGAACCGGCGCGCTCGGCTGCCGGCGGCGGCGCCGAGCGTGCGTGCGATCTCGGTGACCTTCGGCAACACGCTGCAGATCGGCGTGCCGATGATGGCCGCGCTGTTCGGCGAGGCCGGGCTCGCGGTGCACATCGCGCTCATCAGCCTGCATGCGCTCGTGCTGTTGAGCGTGCTCACCGCGCTGGTGGAGATGGACCTGGCGCGTGAGCGCCGGCGGCAGGGCGACGTTCCCGGCCACGTGCTGCACACCGTCGGCCAGACGGTGCGCCGCACGGTCGTCCATCCGGTCGTGCTGCCGGTGCTCGCCGGCCTGCTCTGGAACGCGCTGATGCCGCCGTTGCCCGCGATCGCCGACGAAGTCCTGCTGACGCTGTCGCAGGCGGTCGTGCCGCTGTGCCTCGTGCTGATCGGCATGTCGCTCGCCTACTACGGCGTGCGCGGCGCGGCCAAGGCGGCGGTCGTCGTGTCGGGGCTGAAACTGTTCGTGCTGCCGGCCGTCGTACTGCTCGTTGGCCACTGGGGCATGGGGCTCGACGGCCTGCCGCTGGCGGTGATCGTGATGGCGGCGGCACTGCCGGTCGGATCGAACGCGCTGATCTTCGCGCAGCGCTACGCCGCACTGGAGGCCGAGGTCACCGCGGCCATCGTTTTCTCGACGTTTGCGTTCGTGCTGACGGCGCCGTTCTGGCTTGCGGTGCTGAGCCTGTTCGTGTCGCCAAGGTGACCTAGACCACTTACAGTTTTCCCTAGAGAAAACCGCGCGACGCGGGGATATCATCGCGCCCTCGCCGCTCACAAGGCCGGCGATTCGGATCAACCGCTGTGTCAACCAGGACGACCCCATGAGAACTCGCGGCATCACTTTCAAGGCGATCACAGCCGTCGCGCTTATCGCCTGCGCCGGCTCCGGCTACGCGGCCAAGACGCTGGTCTACTGCTCCGAAGGCAGCCCGGAAGGCTTCAACCCCCAGTACTTCAGCACCGGCACGACGCTCGATGCGTCCTCGGTGCCGATGTTCAACAAGCTGGTCGAGTTCGAGCTCGGCACCACCAAGGTCGTGCCGGGCCTCGCGCAAAGCTGGACGGCCGCGCCCGACGGCTTGTCGTACACGTTCAAGCTGCGCCCCGGCGTCAAGTTCCACAGCAATGCGAAGTTCAAGCCGACGCGTGATCTGAACGCCGACGACGTGCTGTTCTCGTACAACCGCATGGCGGACGCCAACCATCCGTTCCACAAGGTCTCGCCGGGACAGACCTACGCCTATTTCGAAGACATGGGCATGAACGACATCGTCGATCGGCTCGAGAAGGTCGATCCGATGACGGTGCGCTTCGTGCTGAAGAAGCCGGAGGCGCCGTTCGTCGCCAACCTCGCGATGGACTTTGCGTCGATCCACAGCGCCGAGTACGCCGACAAGATGGCCGCGGCGAAGACGCCGGAGGTGGTCGACCGCGAGCCGATCGGCACCGGCCCGTGGCAGTTCGTCTCCTACCAGAAGGATGCGGTGATCCGCTACAAGGCCTTCGACCAGCATTGGGCCGGACGGCCGAAGGTCGACAACCTCGTCTACGCGATCACGACCGACGCCTCGGTGCGCTACGCGAAGCTGAAGACCGGCGAGTGCCACGTGATGGCGTTCCCGAAGCCGGCCGATGTGGAGCTGATGAAGAAGGACCCGAACATCAACCTGATCTCGCAGCAGGGGCTGAACGTCGGCTACGTCGCGTTCAACGTCGAGAAGAAGCCGTTCGACAACAAGCTCGTGCGCCAGGCGCTGAACATGGCTGTCAACAAGCAGGCCATCATCGATGCGGTGTACCAGGGCGCCGGGCAGCCGGCGAAGAACCCGATTCCGCCGACGATGTGGTCGTACAACGACAAGGTGAAGGACTACCCCTACGACCCGGCGAAGGCCAAGGACCTGCTTGCGAAGGCCGGCTATCCGAACGGCACCGAGGTGGAGCTGTGGTACCTGCCGGTCACCCGCCCGTACAACCCGGATGGCAAGCGGATGGCCGAACTGATCCAGGCCGATTGGGAAAAGATCGGCGTGAAGACCAAGCTCTTGAGCTATGAATGGGGCGAGTACCGCAAGCGCAGCAAGGTCGGCGAGCAGCACGCGATGATGTTCGGCTGGTCGGGCGACAACGGCGACCCCGACAACTTCTTCGTGCCGCTGCTGAGCTGCCCGGCCGTCCAGGGCGGAGGCAACGTCGCGCGCTGGTGCCACAAGGGCTTCGAGGACCTGATCCTCAAGGCCAAGAGGGTCACCAAGCAGGCCGACCGCGCCGAGCTCTACATGGCGGCGCAGGAGATCGTGAAGGCCGAGGCGCCGTGGGTCACGATCGCGCATTCGGTGCGTTTCGATCCGGTGCGCAAGGAAGTGAAGGGCTATCAAATGGACGCGACGGCGCACCACTACTTCCACAAGGTGGATCTGGCGACGAGCAAGTAGGGACATGCGGTGAGGGTTGAGATGCCGCGGCCCTCACCCCAGCCCTCTCCCAGGGGGAGAGGGAGCAATACAGGTACGCGAACGGCTGCTAGTGCCCCCTCTCCCTCTG
>DATKCI010000106.1:0-25600 GCA_035513255.1 Piscinibacter sp.
GGCAGCAACCGTGCTACCGCTCTGTCCTTGAATGCTTGTCCGTATCGAGCCACTTCCATCCTTCATCGCCGCCCCCGGGTTCTTGGTTCTATCGGGGCGACAACTATTCTGACGCGGGGGGGCTTGCGATCCGATGCCCCTCCCGGATTTCATCCGGCTACGGATACACCATCGCCTCGATCGAGCGCAGGAACGCCCCGAAGTTGATCGGCTTCGTCCAGTACTCGACGAAGCCCGCGGCAAGCGCGCGGGCAATGTCCTCGGGCATCGCGTTCGCGGAGACCGCAACGCAGGGGATGTGCGCCGTCTCCGGCGACGCGCGCAGGCGGCGCAGCACCTCGAAGCCGTCGAAATCGGGCAGCTGCATGTCGACGAGCACCAGCCGAGGCAGCAGCGCGCGCGCACGGGCCACACCGCGCTCGCCGTTTGTCTCCGAGACGATGGACAGGCCGGGGCGGCTGCCGAGGAGTTCCTCGACCAGCAAGACGTTGATCGGGTTGTCCTCGATGTAGAGCAACTGCGCGCGGTGAGCCGTCCGTTCGGCTGGACGCGGGACGGTCGCCGGCTTGGCCGGCGATTCGGCGCTGTCGACGGGGTCGGCACGCCGCAGCAGGGCTTCGAACACCGAGCCCGTCCCCGGCTCGCTGCTGACAGTGACCGAGCCGCCCATCCGGGTGACCAGCGTCTTCACGATCGCGAGGCCGATGCCCGTGCCTTCGATGCCTTCACGCTCGATGCCGAGCCGGTTGAACGGCTCGAACAAGTGTGCTTGCTGCTCGGTCGTCAGTCCGCGGCCGGTGTCTCGCACGCGCAGCGACACGTGGCCGTCCAGCGTTTGCGTCTCGATGGTGGCGAGGCCGCCGGGACGGTTGTATTTGATCGCGTTGGTCAGCAGGTTCACGAGCACCTGGCGCAGCCGCGTTCGATCGCCCAGCACGACCGCATCGGTCTGTCCGGCGTGCAGCGTCACACCGAAGTCGCGCGCCAGCGGCGTCACCAGCGGCAGCGCCTCGGCAATCACGTCGGCCAGCAGCACCGGCTCCAGTTCCAGCTTCAGCTGGCCGGTCTCGAGGCTGGACAGGTCGAGCACGTCGTTGATCAGCGCCAGAAGATGCTGGCCTGCCGACAGGATGTGCTCGACGCGCTGCCGCTGCTCCGGGGCGGCGTTCGCAGCATCGAGCTGCAGCAACTGTGCGAAGCCGAGCACGGCGTTCAGCGGCGTGCGCAGCTCATGGCTCATGCGGGCGAGGAACTGCGACTTGGCTTCGCTTTCGCGCTGCGCCAGCAGCTTTTCGCGGCGCTCGTCCTCCGCGTTGACGCCGTCGGTGATGTCCCAGTTGACGCCGATGTAGCGCAGCGTGCCGTCCGGGTCGGTCACCGGCGTCGAGCGCGAGGCCAGCCAGTGCACCGAACCGTCGGGCCACACGACGCGAAACGCGTAGGCGGCGCTGCGCCCGCTCGCGGCCGCCTCGGCGAGCAGCGTCTTGACGCGGTCGCGGTCGTCCGGATGGGCGATCGCGCAGCGGGCGGCTGCATCGGGCGGCGTCGATTGCGGCTCCCGGCCGCGCAGGCGGTACATCTGCTCGTCCCACGCGCTCTCGCCGGTCGCTGGATTCCATTCCCAGGTGCCGATGCCCACGCTGCGGGCGGCCAGCCCCACGCGTTCGTGGGCGCTTTGCAGCGCCGCCTCGGTGCGAACCCGGTCGGTCACGTCGATCGTGATGCCGAAGACCATCGTTCGGCCGCCGCGCATCACCCGGCGCGCACGGTTGACCATCCAGCGAGCTTCGCCGTCCGGCCGGACGATGCGGTACTGTCGCTCCGACTTGTCCTGTGGGCCGCTCAGCAGCGTCTCGAGTGCGGCGCGCATCAGCGCGCGGTCCTCCGGATGGACGATGCGGTTCACCCACTCGTCGCGCGACGGCACGCCCAGCTCGGGCGCCCGCCCCGTCAGGCGGAACATCTCCGCGTTCCATTCGCCTTCGCCGGTCTGCGGATCGCGGCTGAACACGCCGATCCCGGCGGCGTGGCTCGCGATCTCCAATCGCTGCGCGAGCTCGTTGGCGCGGCGCGACTCGTCGACCTGGTCCGTCACGTCCAGCGCGACGCCGACAAACTCCAGAGGCTGGCCCTGAGCGTCGCGGCGCAGCACGCGCCGCGTCAGCACATAGCGCCAGGTGCCGTCGGCGCGCCGGTAGCGGGCTTCCATGTCGACCGGCCGGTTGGATTCGAGCGCGGTGTTGCCCGCGGCGATCACGCGCGGCACGTCGTCGGGGTGCACCATCGCGCGCACTTCTTCGAGCGATAGCCCGTCGGGGCGCGGCGCAATGCCCAGCACCTGGTAGGCGCGGTAGTTGTAGTGGAAGCGGTTCGTGCGCAAGTCCTGGCGCCAGATCGCGATGTTGCCGAGGTCGACCGCGAGCCGCAGCTGCTCGCTGGTGTCGTTGAACGACTGCGCCAGCTCGTAGGTGTGGGTGTCGTCGACCATGATGCCGATCGTGCGTTCCGGCACGCCGGCGAGCGAGTTCTTCACCTCCCACTGCGAGTGAAGGCGGCGGACCGTTCCGTCGGGCTGCAGCACGCGGTAGCGCGCCTCGTACTTGCCGGCGGCCCGGGTCGATTCCGGGTAGTTCGCGGCCGCGCGGTCTTCCGGATGGATGCGTTGCGCCGCGGTCTCGAAGTTCGGCGTGCCGGCGCCGGGATCGATGCTGAAGAAGCGGAACACGTGCCGGTCCCAGCGGCCTTCGCCGGACGGAATCTTGCGTTCCCACACGGCCAGCCGGCCGAACTCCTGCGCCATGTCGAGCAGTTCGGCCAGATGGTGCTGTTCGCTGAGGTCATGCAGGCAGACCGCGACGCGTGCCTCGGACGCGTCGGCCGCGCCGCCGAGCGCCTGGGCGCTGATTGCGCCCCGGCGCGTGTCGCCGGACGGATGGCGCCACGGCAGCTCGACGCGCTCGACGCCGCTGCCGCGCGACAGCGCCTCGGACACTGCCGTCCACGGGCTGTCGGGGCCCTCGACGCCGAGCAGATCGCACAGCGCCTGGCCCTGCGCCTGCGCCGCGGCGCACCCGCTGACGCGCTCGAACGCCTGATTCACCCAGACGATGCGCCCATGCGCGTCGAGCAGCGCGAGCAGGTCGGCGCTCATCGCCGCGAGCGTGCGCCAGGCCGATTCGCCGGCGGAAGGCTCGCGAACGCCGTTGCGGCCCATCGGTGCGCCGAGCGAAGGCGGCAATGGCTTCACGCCGTGCGGTCGCGCCTCAGCGCGCGACCTGCAGCACGAGCTTGCCGAAGTTCTCGCCGTTGAAGAGCTTCAGCAGCGCCTCGGGAAAGGTCTCGAGGCCGGACACGACGTCTTCCTTCGACTTCATGCGGCCGTCCTTCAGGTAGCCGGCGAGCTCGGCGATGGCGACGGGATAGCGGTCGGCATAGTCGAACACGACGATGCCTTCCATGCGCGCGCGGTTCACGAGCAACGACAGGTAGTTCTTCGGGCCCTGCACCGGCGCCGTGTTGTTGTACTGGCTGATCGCGCCGCAGATGATGATGCGCGCCTTGCGGTTGATGCGCGCCAGCACGTGGTCGAGAATCTCGCCGCCGACGTTGTCGAAGTACACATCCACGCCGTCGGGGCAGTGCGCCTTCAGCCCGTCGCGCACGTTGCCGGCCTTGTAGTCGATGCAGGCGTCGAATCCGAGCTCGTTGACGACCCAGTCGCATTTGGCCTGGCCGCCGGCGATGCCCACCGCGCGGCATCCTTTGATCTTCGCCAGCTGGCCGACCGTCTGGCCCACTGCGCCGGCGGCGCCCGAGACGACGACCGTCTCGCCGGGTTTCGGCTGGCCCACGTCCATCAGCCCGAAGTAGCCGGTCATGCCCGGCATGCCCAGCACGTTGAGCCATTGCGTCGGCGAACCCGCGCGGGTGTCGATCTTGAAGATCGCGCTGCGCTTGAGCCCCGCTTCGGGGATCAGGCAGTATTCCTGCACGCCGAGGCCGGCGCTCACGTGGTCGCCGACTGCGAACGCCGGGTTCTTCGACGCGACGACCTCGCCGATGCCGCCTGCGCGCATCACCTCGCCGATGCCCACCGGGGGGATGTAGCTCTTTGCGTCGTTCATCCAGCCGCGCATCGCGGGGTCGAGCGACAGGTACAGCGTCTTCACCAGCACGCCGCCGTCGGCCGGCTCGTCCACCGGCTCGGTGGTGACGCTCCAGTTGTCGCGGGTGGGCAGGCCCACCGGGCGCGAGGCCAGGCGAATCTGTTGGTTCTTCAAGTCGGAAAGGGTTTGCATCGAGGTGTCTCCAAGGTGACTTTCGCACGGTGCCGTGCGGTCGATGGTACTTCCCCGACGAGGCTGCCGTAGCCAAAAAAAACCGCGGCCGAGGCCGCGGTTTCGTGCCGGTGCGAGACCGGGCTGTCTTACAGCGGCTTGATGTTCGCAGCCTGCAGGCCCTTTTGGCCCTGCTTGACTTCGAATTCAACGCGCTGGTTTTCCGCCAGCGTCTTGAAGCCGTTGCCCTGGATGTCGCGGAAGTGGGCGAACAGGTCGGCGCCGCCCGCGTCTTGAGCGATGAAGCCGTAGCCCTTGCTCTCGTTGAACCACTTCACGGTACCGGTTTGAGTCGTCATGGACGAGTCCTATCTTTCTAACGAAGTAATGCGCAGCACATGCTCCGCATGCAGAGACACTCAAGAGACGTTATTCGGGGATTTCCAACAGAACCGATCTGGAACCAGAGCGGGGTAGAAAAGAACACTCACAACCACAGTCTTGCGTATACCTGTGCGGCAAATGTACCTCATCGGGGCGGGGTAGATCAACGCAGGTGGCAAGCGGTGGGCGCGCGAACCCGCAGAATGCACGAATGAAACTTTCCGTACTGGACCAGTCGGTCGCGCTCGCTGGGGCGAGTGAGGACGCGGCGATTCGCGACACGCTGGCGCTTGCCCAGCATTGCGAGTCGCTCGGCTATCACCGCTTCTGGCTCAGCGAGCACCACGGCCTGCCGACCATCGTCGGCAGCGCGCCGGAAATCCTGATGGCGGCGATCGCCGCGCGCACGAGCCGCATCCGCATCGGCAGCGCCGGCGTGATGCTGCCGCACTATTCGGCATTGAAAGTGGCCGAGCAGTTCCGCGTGCTGGAGGCCCTGGCGCCGGGGCGCATCGATCTGGGCGTGGGCCGCGCGCCGGGCGGCGACATGCGCACCGCGCAGGCGCTGAACCCCAACGCGCATGCGGCGGCCGAGGCGTTTCCGCAGCAGGTGCTGGACCTGCTCGCCTGGACCTCCAAGCCGCGGCATCGCGGCATCACGGCGCATCCGCTCGGGCCGCAGGCGCCCGAAGTCTGGGTGCTGGGCAGTTCGGACTACGGCGCGCAGCTGGCGGCGCATCTCGGCCTGCCGTACGCTTTTGCCTACTTCTTCACCGACGGGCAGGGCGCCGAGCCGGCCATCGAGCTCTACCGCGCACGCTACGAACCGAGCGAGCGGCATCCGCGGCCGCAGGCGACGCTGTGTGTCTGGGCGCTGGCGGCGGACACCGAAGAAGAGGCGCTGCACCACGCGCAAAGCCGCGAACGCTGGCGCGTGGACCGACAGCGTGGCGTGTTCGGGCCGCTGCAGGCGCCGGCCGAGATCGCGGCGCGCGGCTTCACCGCCGAAGAGTGGCCGGTGGTCGAAAGCATGCGCCGCAAGGCCTTCGTCGGCAGCGCGGCGCAGGTGGCCGACAAGCTGCGTGCGCTCGCGCAGCGTTTCGAGATGGACGAGCTCGTCGTCAACACGTGGGCCTACGAGCCGGCGGTTCGCCGGCGCTCCTACGAACTGCTCGCCGAGGAGTTCAGCCTGCAATGAAGCGGATCGACTTCGAACTGCGCGGCGACTTCATCACGCTCGACAACCTGCTGAAGGCCACCGGCCTGGCCGGCAGCGGCGGCGCGGCCAAGGCCATGGTGGCCGACGGACTGGTGCAAGTCGACGGCCGCGACGAACTGCGCAAGACGTGCAAGATCCGCGCAGGGCAGGTGGTCGGCGTGCACGGCGCGCGGGTGCGCGTGGTGGCATTGCCCGCCACGCCGACCGACCCTGCCGCGGTGGATCAGAAGGCGTAATTCATGCCCAACGAGTACATGTCGGTGTCGGCCTTGCGTTTCCGCGGCGGCCCTCGCCGCGCTGGTATCGTCGCGGCATGAGCACGCCTTTGCCCCCGCCCTGCATCGCCCCCGAAGCGCTGACCGACACGCTGCGCCTGCGAGGCCAGGCCGCGCTCGCGCCGCTGGGCCTGCTCGAACTGATCCGTGCGGAACCGCAGGCGCTGCAGGCGCTGCGCCCCAGCTGGAACGACCTCCCGCCCGATGCCTACCTGCGCGACGGTGGACGCTACCGGCGCCGCCGCCATGCCTGTTTCGTCGTCGACGGTGAGCTCGTCACGCAGGCGCCGCACCGCGTCCACTGGCAGCCGGTCGAGTACAACGCCCTGCACGGCGGCCTGGAGCGCTGGTTCGAACCGATGGACCCCGCGGTCGTTGCCCAGCCGGTGTGGGCCGCGCTGCTGCGTGCGCTGGCGGCTGTCTGCTCGGCACAGAAGGGGGCTCGGCCGTGGTATGTCGAGGCGCACCAGTTCCGCATCGACACGACCGACGGCATCGGCCGACCCACGCCGGAGGGGGCGCACCGGGACGGTGTCGACTTCGTTGTCGTCGCGCTGATCGAACGCCGCGGCGTGAAGGGCGGCGAGACCCGCGTGTTCGACGCCGCTGGGCCGACCGGCATCCGCTTCACGATGAGCGAGCCATGGACCACGCTGGTGCTCGACGACGAACGGGTCATCCACGAAACGACGCCGATCCAGCCGGCTGATGCCGACACCGCGGACGGGCACCGCGACACGTTGGTGCTGACATTTCGCGCCGGCGGCTTTCAAGGCCCGGCCGCATAGCGCCGCGGCGAAAGCCGGGATCCACTTTTTGCAGACCCGCGGATGCCGGCTTTCGCCAGCATGACCTGCTTCAGCGCCGCGCTTCCTCGCACGACTACTTCAGCAGCGTCTCCCGCACGAACATCACCGTCGCGTAGAAGTAGTAGTCGGCGTTTTCCTTGCGCACGAAGCCGTGCCCTTCGTTCTCGGCGCGCAGGTACCACACCGGCGTGCCGTTGCCTCTGGCCTTCGCGACGATCTGCTCGGCTTCGGTGTAGGGCACGCGCGGATCGTTCTTGCCCTGCACGACGAACAGCGGCTTGACGATGCGGCTCGCATTGGTCAGCGGCGAGATCTTCTTCAGAAAGGCGCGCATCGCCGGATCGCGTTCGTCGCCGTATTCGACGCGGCGCAGGTCGCGCCGATAACTCTCCGTGTTCTGCAGGAAGGTCACGAAGTTGGAGATGCCGACGACGTCGATCGCACCGGCGATGCGCTCGGCATAGTGCGTGCTGACGGCCAGCGACATGTAGCCGCCGTAGCTGCCGCCGGCCACCAGCACGCGCGAAGCATCCAACTGCGGCTGCGTGGCGATCCAGTCGAGCATCGCGCCGATGTCGCGCACCGAGTCTTCGCGCTTCGTGCCGTTGTCCAGGGTCAGAAACGTCTTGCCGTAGCCCGACGAGCCGCGCACGTTGGGCTCGATGACGGCGATGCCGAGGTCGTTCAGAAAGTGGTTGTAGCGCCAGAGGAAACCCATCTTCGCCTGCCCCTCCGGGCCGCCGTGGACGCGGATCAGCACCGGTCGCCGGCCGGTGAAGCGAGCCGGCGGCAAGGTCAGGAGGCCCGAGATCGTGCGTCGATCGAAGCTCGGCCAGCGCACGATCACCTGCTCGCTGAAACCGGCCATGTCCACGTCCGGTGGTGCATATGCGCGTGTCCACTGCTCGACGCGCCCGCTCTTCGGGTCCAGCGTGTGGATCTCCCAAGGGGCCTTCGCGCTGATCACTGAAAACGCGAGCTCGCCGCGGCGTCGATGGAAATCGATCGCGCTGACGCTGCCGGACGGCAGCGGCGGCAGCGCCTGCTCCTTGTGGTTGCGCCCGCTGAACAGCCGCAGTTCGTCGCGCCCGTCGACGTTGGCGCGCAGCGCCACCAGCGTGTCGTCCTCGGTGGCGTCGGTGCCCGTCACGTCCCACGGAATGTGCCGCGTGATCGGCGTCAGGCGCCGGGTGGCGAAGCGGTAGAACATCAGCTCGCGGAACTCGCCATGGCGGTCGCTGACGACGTACAGACCCGAGTTGTCGCGCTTGAAGGGGCCAGCGAAGTGCACGCCGCGCGCCTTGCTGCGCGGTCCCGGCAGCACCTGGGTCCGCTTGCCGGTGGCGAGGTTGAGCAGCCAGACCTGCGATTCGTTCGCCGAGATGTAACGCGTGAGCGCGACGAGCCGGTCGTTCCACGACACGCTGCCCACGCCCCAGCCGGTGCCCTCCAGTTCGGCCAGCCGGCGGCGAGACGTCGGATTCGCCGGATCGATGAGCGTCAGCGTCTGCGTGACCTTCGCGCGCGTGCCGCCGTCGGCGGTCCGGTCCAGCGGCACCGAGCTGATCAGCAGCCGGCCGCTGCGATGCAGCCAGGCTTCGATGCCGTGGCGTTCGCTCGGGTCCGTCAGCAAGGCCACCTGCCGGGTCTCGAGGTCGAGCCGGTAGATCTGGTCCGCCTCGCTGCCGCCGACGCTGCGCTCGAACACGATGTACTTGCCGTCACGCGGCTCGTATCTCGCCGACGTGACCGGATCGGCGAAATCGGTCAGCTGCTCCGGTTCGGCGAGCGGCGAGGCAACGCGGAACAACTGCACGGTGTTGCCGCCGGCCTTGCGGTGGGCCACCAGCATCTCGCGCCGTGTCGGATGCCAGTCGACGAAGCCGTGGCCGCGGAAGTCGTTGTACTTCGCGACCTCCTTCGCGAGGCTCAGCGGGACTGGCGGAACGCCCTGCACGACGAGGTTGGGGTTCGGTTCCACCACCGCAGGCGCCGAAGCGGCGCTCGCCGCGGCCGAAACCTGCGGTGCACCCAACGGGAGCAGCGTGCATGCGGCGAGGCCGGCGGCGAGGGCGAGGCAGGCGAGGGTCTTCAGGTGCAGCATGTGGGACAGGTCTCCGTGCGGACTGAGGCCGGCCGATTGTGCCTTCGTCCGTTGGGCGAAGACCCGCCGCCCTTATGCGTCGCGAACGTCGGCGGTCGGATGGCTGCCGAAGTCGTCGCGGCTGAGGTAGGCGAGCACACGCACGGCCGCGTCGTGCGGGCTGGCAAGCTGCCCGGATGATTTCAACTGCACGAAGTTGCGCTGGTCGGGGAAGCCGGACCCGTCGGCACCGCGCAGATGCGTTTGCATGTCGGTGTCGATGACGCCGGGGGCCAGCGAGACGATCGCCGCACCGGGCAGACCCTGCGCTGCCGCGCGGTGCGACTCGTCGAGCGCCGCCGCGCGCGTGAAGTGGTCCATGCCGGCCTTTGCTGCGCAGTAGGGCGCGCTGCCGGCCATCGCCCGCCGTCCGAGGCCCGACGAGACGTTGAGAACCTTGCAGCGGCCCTCGCGCATCGCACGCCAGCCGCGCGTTGCGCGCAGGAACGAAGCCGTCAGCAGCATTGCGGCTTCGAGGCCAACCCGCAGCGCGACCGACAGCTCGGCGGTGCTGCACTCGTCCATCGGCCCGATGCGCGTGAGCACGCCGGCGTTGTTGATCAGCGTGGCCGCGTCGAAACGGGCGGAATCGAAGGCGCGCAGCCACGCCTCGACCTCGTCGGCCACCGGCGCGGGTTCCGCGAGATCGCGCGGCCATTGCGTGAGGTTCGCGTTCACGGCAGAAGCGCGCTCCTGCAGCGCGGTATTCGTGTGGCGCGACAGGCACAGCAGCACGTGCCCCGGCTGCAGCAGTTCTTCTGCGATCGCAGCGCCCATGCCGCGAGACGCGCCGGTGAGGATGAAAAGCGATTCGCCCATATGGCCTCCATGGTGTTGCGGCGAAGTATGCAGCGCGTTGACTGCGCGGGGCCGACGGTGCACACTTCGCCCTCTCGCGCGGCCGGCCTTGGCCGCTTGTTCAACCCACTTCAAGGAGACGTGTGATGTCCCATCAAACCATTGCTCCTTCGTCGGCCGCCTGACGGCAGGGTTCGCGAGCTTCTCTCTTCGGATCGCACCCTCTGCGGTGCATCGCATCAGTGACCTTCAGGTCACGTTCCTGATCCCGGCTTCACGCCTCCCGCCCGCCTGACCGGCGCGGCCGACACACCCCCTTCGCATTTCGCCGCGCGCTTGCCGCGCGGTGTCGCGTGCGCGCGTGTGCGCGCCGCATCACGAACCGGACAGTCAAGACACCATGATCGACATCGATTTCGAACAACTGCGTCGCATCGGCCTCACCCCGGCGATGGCGCAGCACCTGGCGATGCACACCGCAGCGCAGGACGGATCCCAGACATTGATGCGCCTCGTCGAGGTGCACCGCGAGACTTTGCGGCTGCACGACGGCCAGGTGGAGCACTCGGCTCGCGCACTGCCCCGCCTCACACGTGAGCTCGACGAACGCGACACCGCGCTCGCCGTTGGCGACTGGGTGTTCGCCGGCACCGACGTGCACGGCGACCGCTGGGTGCATGCCCAGGTGCCGCCGCTCAGCCACATCGCGCGGCGCGACGCCGACGGCAGCCGCCATGCGGTGGTCAGCAACGTCGACACCGCGCTGCTCGTGATGGGCCTGGACGACGACTTCAACCTGCGCCGCCTCGAGCGCTATCTCACGCTGGTGCAAGGCAGCGGCGTGCACCCGGTGGTCGTGCTGACCAAGGCCGACGTGGCGGCGCCGACGGCCGAGCTGCTCGCGCCCATGCTGGCGCAGCTGCGCGAGCGCTTCTCCCGCTCGCTCGACGTGCTGGCGGTGAACGGCACGCACCCGTCGGCCGCCCACGCGCTGGCGCCGTACCTGCACGCGGGCCAGACGGTCGTGCTCATGGGCTCGTCGGGCGCCGGCAAGAGCACGCTGACCAACACGCTGGCCGGCGAGGCGCTGCAGGACACCGGCGCGGTGCGCGAGCACGACAGCCGCGGCAAGCACACGACGACGTCGCGCTCGCTGCACTGCCTGCCCGGCGGCGCCTGCGTGATCGACACGCCGGGCCTGCGCGCGCTGCGGCCCGACGTCGACGAGGCCACGCTCGCCTGGCTGTTCGACGACATCGGCCGGCTGGCGCTGCAGTGCCGGTTTCGCGATTGCCGGCATCTCGACGAACCCGGCTGCGCGGTGCGCGAGGGCGTCGGCGGCGACCGGCTTCGCAACTACCACAAGCTGATGCGCGAGGCGCGGCGCGACACGATGACGGTGCTCGAGCGCCAGCAGCAGGCGTCGGTGTGGCGCGCACGCGGAAAGGCGACGCGGGCGTGGATGAAGATGAAGCGAGGCGCGTAGCCCGGATGAAATCCGGGGACTGCGCGGCGAGGTCCAACGCCGCTCCCGGATTGCATCCGGGCTACGAGGATCATTGCTCGGAGCAGGGACCGCCCTTGTCGAAGACGATGCGCCACACGCCGGGCGCTTCCTGTCGCCAGATCGACGTGAAGCGGCCGACGCATTGGCCCGCGGGGTCGAGGACCGGCCCGGTGCTGAGCGCGAGCGTGCCCGAATCGAGCGCCTCGACACGATCGGGCGCCCACGAGAACGGCGCTGTGGGCTGATCGTAGAAGCGCTTCCACCACGCGGTCACGGCGGCCTTGCCGCGCACCGGCTCAGGGCCGGAGAAGAACACCGCCTCGTCGGACAGGAAGCTGCTGAACGCCGCGAGGTCGCGGTCGGCCATCGTCTTGGCGAACGCCCGCTCGGTCTCGGCGACCTGTTTCTCGATCGCCGCGCGGTCGGCCGGACGCTGCGCCGGCGGTGCCGCGCAGGCGCCGAGCGCGGTGGCGAAGACAAGGCAAGGCAGGGCAGTGCGCATGGGGGCTCCGGTTCGGTGCGTGGGCGAAGCGCAGCGAGTGTACGCAGCGCGCGGCGCTATGCTGGCCGACATGGACACGAGCGAGAACGCCGAGCCCTTGCGTCTTTTCGTCGGCTTGTGGCCCGATGACGCGGTTCGCGACGCCGTCTGTGCTCATCAGCAACGCTGGACATGGCCCTCTCGGGCCGTGAAGGTCCGCCGCGACAAGCTGCATCTGACGCTTCATTTTCTCGGCGCCGTCCCGCCCGATCGTGTGGCCGGACTCGCCGAGGCGCTGTACGGGCCGTTCGACCCGTTCGAACTGCACCTGGACCGTGCCGACATCTTCCGCGGCGGCATCGCCGTGCTGCGCACGCGCTCGGTGCCCGAGGCATTGACCGCGCTACATCAGCGGCTGCACCGCACGCTCGATGCGCTGCAGATGCCTTCGGCACGCGCCGGCCTGGTGCCGCACGTCACGCTGGCGCGCAAGGCGCAGGAGGCGCTGCCGCCGCCCGAACCGCCCGACATCCGCTGGCACGTGAGCGGCTATGTGTTGGTGCAGTCGCGGCCGCCGGCGCCCTATCGCATCGTCAACGAGTACCCATGACGCGGTCAGAACGGCGGATCGCTCCGCAGCGTCACCACATGCCCCCGGATCGGATGCGCGAAGCCCAGCTCGAAGGCGTGCAGCAGCAGGCGCGGCGCGCCGTCGCCGGGCCCATAGAGCGCATCGCCGACGATCGGGTGGCCCAGTGCGAGCAGGTGCACACGAAGCTGGTGCGAACGGCCGGACACCGGTTCGAGCTCGACGCGCGACGTGCCCGCGGCGTCGTCGTACGACAGCAGGCGGTAGCGCGTCAGCGACGGCTTGCCGCGTTCGGCGTCGACCTTCTGCCGCGGCCGGTTCGGCCAGTCGGCGATCAGCGGCAGGTCGATGTCGCCGCTCGCCGCCGCAAGCCGTCCGTGCACGACGGCGACGTAGCGTTTGTGCACTTCGCGCCGCGCGAACGCGATGCCGAGGCGGCGCTGCGCCTCCACGCCGCGCGCCATCAGCATCAGCCCCGAGGTAGCCATGTCCAGCCGGTGCACGACACGCGCGTCGGCGAAGAGCCGCTGCGCCCGCAGCGCCGCGCAGTCCTGCTTGTCGTCGCCACGCCCCGGCACCGCGAGCAGGCCGGCGGGCTTGTCCAGCCCGAGCAGCGCGTCGTCGGCGAACAGGACCTGCACGGTCAGAACTGGTCCACGAGACCCGACTGCAGCGCCGTTTCGGGGTTGGAGCCGGCGTCGCGCACACGCTGCATCGCCTCGTCGGCCGACAGCCCGAGCCGCTTCAGAAGGCACGCCGCCGCGGTGCCGGTGCGGCCGATGCCGGCAGCGCAGTGCAGCATCACCGCGTCGCCTGCGACCAGCGACGCGGCGGCCTGCTCGATTCCGGCGCGAAAACCGGGCAGGTCGCGCGGTAGCCCGAAGTTCTGCATCGGCAGATTCAGCCAGCGGAAGTTGACCGACCCTTCGCCGACGGCCTGCCAATACGCGGGCGACAGCGACGCCACTTCCTCCGGCGGGGCGAGGCAGACGACCAGCGACAGCTTGTGCTGCCGCGCTGCGCCGACGAACTCGGCCCAGCGTTCGAATCGCCCGGGCATCGACCCGAGCCACAGCTCGCCGGCACAGCAGTCGTCGATCGAAACGGGGCGCATCGTCATGGCGCTTCGGATGTTGCCACTTGCGGCGCGGCTTGTGGGGTCAGATCGCGACCATGCCGCCGTCGACCGCCATCGGATGGCCCGTCACGAAGCTGGCGGCGTCCGAGCACAGCCACAGCACCGCGTCGGCGATCTCCTGCGGCTCGCCCACGCGCTTGAGCAGGTGCGCACGCTCCATCCGCGCCCGGCGGCGCGGATCGGCTTCGAAGGCGCGCTCCATCATCGGGGTGTTGATCACGCCGGGACACACGGCGTTGATGCGGATGCCGTGCCGGCCGTATTCGGCGGCCGCCGCTTTCGTGAGGCCGACCACGCCGTGCTTGCTCGCGCAGTAGGCGGGCATCAGCGGCGCACCGACCAGCCCGGCCACCGACGACGTGTTGACGATCGCGCCGCCGCCGCCCTGGCGCATCATCTGCGCGATCTGGTACTTCATGCACAGCCACACGCCCTTGAGGTTGACGCCGATGATGCGGTCGAAGGTGTCCTCGGCGCAGTCGGCGGTGGGCTGGTGCTCGAGCTCGATGCCGGCGTTGTTGAACGCCGCGTCGAGTCGGCCGAAGCGCTCGACGGCGAACGCCACCATGCGCTCGGCGTCGGCCGCGCGCGACACGTCGCCCTGCACGAACCCGGCGCGTGCCCCGAAGGCGGCGATGTCCTGCACCACCCGCTCGCCGGCGGCGGGGTCGAGGTCGGCCACGACCACGGCTGCGCCGGCCTGCGCGAACGCCAGGGACGCCGCGCGGCCGATGCCGCCGGCCGCGCCGGTCACGATGACGACTCTTCCTTCGAACGAATGCTGTGGCACGACAAGCTCCATGTTGAGCGTGCCAGCGTAGCGCATCGGACTTGTCATGTCGGCGACAGCGCAGCTGGCGAACACCCGTTGGCCCCCGCCCCGCGCGTTGCCGCAAAATGGAGGGTCGCGCACTCCGCGCACCGTACCCGGTTGGAGACCGAATGAAGTCGTTCAGAACGCTGCTCGTCCTCACGTTCGCCGCGCTGTGCGCGTCCACCGTGGCCTCGCCTGCGGCGGAGCGCTACAAGATCGTCGCCTACTACCTCGCCTCGCCGGAGCCGGCGCGCTACTTCCCGCCGGAGAAGATTCCGGCGGCCAAGCTCACCCACCTGAACTACGCGTTCGCCAACGTGCAGGGCGGCGAGATCGTCGTCGGCAACCCGGCGCTGGACACGTCCGGCCCGAACAATTTCGCGAAGCTGCGCGAGCTGAAGAAGAAGCACCCGCACCTGAAGACGTTGATCGCGGTCGGCGGCTGGGCCTGGTCGCGCAACTTCTCGGACGCCGCACTGACCGCCGAATCGCGCGCGCGCTTCGCCGACAGCGGCGTGGCCTTCATCCGGCAGCACGGCTTCGACGGCATCGACGTCGACTGGGAATTCCCGGTGGCCGGCGGCATGGCCGACAACGTGCGCCGCGCCGAAGACAAGCGCAACTTCACGCTGCTTCTGCAGGCGCTGCGCGACAAGCTCGGTGCGGCTGGGAAGATCGACGGGCGTCACTATCTGTTGACTGCCGCGCTCGGCAACAACAAGGGGGCGCTGTCCAACATCGAGCCCGTGCCTGTGTCCTCCACGCTCGACTGGGTCAACGTGATGGCCTACGACATGAACGGCACCTGGAACAAGTACGCGGCGCACCTCGCGCCGCTGCACCGCGACCCGGGCCTCACGCTGGCCGAAGCCGACCCGCAGAACAACGTCGCCGACCTGATCGACCTCTATCTCGCCGCCGGCGTGCCGTCGCGCAAGGTCGTGCTCGGCGTGCCGTTCTACGGCTACAGCTGGAAGAACTGCGGCGCGCCGAACGACGGCGAGTATCAGCTGTGCGACGGGCTCGGCCGCGGCACCTGGGAAGACGGCGTGCTCGACTACTCCGACATCGAGGCGACGCTGGTCAACAAGAACGGCTTCAAGCGCCACTGGAACGCGGCCGTGAAGGCGCCGCACGTCTACAACCCGCAGACCGGCGAGTTCGTCACTTACGAGGACCGGCAGTCGCTGAAGGCGAAGCTGCGTTTCCTGAAGCAGCGCAAGCTCGGCGGCGCGATGTTCTGGGAGCTGACAGGGGACCGTCGGCATGTGCTGCTGAACACGCTGGCACAGGAGTTGTCGCCCAGCGGCGGCTGAGTGTGCCTGCCGCTCCCGGATGCAATCCGGGGGGGCGGCGTTTCGCATGAGGCACAGTCCCGGATTTCATCCGGGCTACGGGTCGCCTGCCGACAACAGCGCAAAGCTGACGAGCCAGTGGGTCGCCGCAAAGTCGCCGCCGGTGACGTGGGGCCAGGCGGCGTCCCGATGCCGACGAGCGCCTTCCTGGAACGCGAGCGCCTGCAGCGGGGGCAGCGCATCGGCCAGGCCACCGAGACACCACGCGCGCGACAGATTCAGGCCATCGAGATGCACGAGTTGCGCATCGACGCGGTCGCTGACGACGGCCGGCTCGAGCCAGTGCCGCAGCGACGCGGCGCTCGGCATGAACGCTTGCCACCACGCCGCGAAATCGCCGCCGAGCACGCGCTGCATCAGCCGTGCCTCGCACAGCCCCGGCGAAAGAAAGTCGGCGCCGCCGGGTTCGTAGTCGGCGGGATAGCTGCGGTCGGCGCCGAACCACCGGTGCGCCGCGGCTGAAATGGCGTCGCGCAGCGGCAGGTCGTCGGCTTGGACCGCATAGTCCCATGCGAGCAGCATCGCGAACGCGCAGTTCGCATGCGTGCCGGCACGCACCGGGTAGTGGCCTGCGCCGAGAAAGCCGGCCAGGCGCTGCGCGATGTCGGCGGCAAAGGGCCGCAGCGCGTCCGCCCATGCGCTGCCGTCGGCGGTCGCGTCAAGCTCGTTTTGCAGCTTCAGCAGCCAGGCCCAGCCGTAGGGACGTTCGAAGCCACCTCGCCCAGGCTGCGCGGCATAGCGGCGCTCGAGCGCGACCTTGTCGGCGGTGAAGTGTTCGTCGAAGTGCCGGACGATCGCCGTGCGCAAGGGCAGGGCGGGAGCGAGCCGCATAAGCCGCAGCAAGGACCAGTGCATGTGCACGCTCGAATGCCAGTCGTAGCTGCCGTTGAAGACCGGGTGGACTTCGTGCGGCAGCGGCTGGTCGCGGTCGTGCAGGATCAGGTGATCGAGCTTGTGCGGGTAGCGCCGGCGGACTGCGTCGAACGCGCACTCGGCCAGCCGCATCGTGTCGGGCTCGCTGAGGGCATGGGGTCGAAGCAGCATGGGCTGCGGCGATTGTCGCGTCGTCAGCGCGTCCCGGCGCCGGTGACGCGCCACACGATGTTGCCGACGTCGTCCGCCACGAGCAGAGCGCCCCGCTTGTCGATCGCCACGCCGACCGGGCGCCCGTGGGCCACGCCGTCGGGTGTCAGGAACCCGGTCAGGAGGTCGATCGGCATGCCCGCCGGCTTGCCGCCGCTGAACGGCACGAAGACCACCTTGTAGCCGCTGGGCGGCTTGCGGTTCCACGAACCATGCTCGCCGATGAACATGCCGTTGGCGAAGGGGGCGGGCAGCGCTGTGGTCTGCCCGGCTGCCAGCCCGAGCGCCGCGACGTGGGAGCCGAGCCCGTAGTCGGGCTTGATCGCCTTCTCGACCAGGTCCGGCCGCGGCGGCTTGACCCGCGTGTCGACGTGCTCGCCGAAGTAGCTGTACGGCCAGCCGTAGAAGCCGCCGTCGCGCACCGACGTGAGGTAGTCGGGCACGAGGTTGTGGCCGAGTTCGTCACGTTCGTTGACCACGGTCCACAACATGCCGGTCTGCGGGTCCCAGGCCATGCCGTTGGGGTTGCGCAAGCCGGTGGCGAAGAGCCGCTTCGTGCCGGCTTTCGGGTCCACCTCCCAAATCGCGGCGCGGCCTTCCTCCTCGGGCATGCCGTGTTCGGCGACGTTGCTGTTGGAGCCGACGGTGGCGTAGAGCTTGCTGCCGTCGGGGCTCGCGATCAGGCTCTTGGTCCAGTGGTGGTTGCGGGGCCCGCCCGGCAGGTCGACCACCTTGCTGCCCGCGGCCGTGATCCGCATCTGGCCTTCGGCATACGGAAAGCGCACGACCGCATCGGTGTTGGCGACGTAAAAGTCGCCGCCCACCAGCGCCATGCCGAACGGCGAGTTCAGGCCGTCGAGGAAGACGCTGCGCGTCTCGGCCACGCCGTCGCCGTCGGCATCGCGCAGCAAGGTGATGCGGTTTGCGCTGGGCGTCGCCGCGCCGGCCTTCTTCATGAACATCTTCATCAGCGTGCCCTTCAACCCCTGGCGGGCCTCGGGTCGCGGCGGCGCGTTGGTTTCGGCGACCAGCACGTCACCGTTGGGCAGCACGTGCAGCCAGCGCGGGTGGTCCAGCCCGCGCGCGAAGGCCGTCACCGTCACGCCGGGTGGCGCCGAGGGCTGCAGGCCGTTCGGCCACCCTTTGGCATCGGCGACCTGGACCACCGGCAGCAGACTGGATTCGGGCGGCGGCAGCTTCGGGTCGGGACCCACGCCGATGTTGACCGGCACTTCGGTGGCGGTTCCGCAGGCGAACAGTGCGATCAGCGCGGCCGCGGCGGCGGCGTGGCGTGCGAGGCGAGTGGACGGCATGGGCGAACTCCTGCCCGCCGACGCGGCGGGGCAAGCGCACTGTCGCGCTTGCCGGGTTCCCGTGCCGCCGGGAGGGACTGTCGGGGCGGGCGCGTCAGGCGAGCACGCGCAGTGCCGGCGGGCCGGCGTCCATCCGGCCGATCACCGCCGCGTGGTCGAAGCCCTGGTCGCGGAAGAGGCGCAGCACCTCGTCGGCGGCCGCCGGGTCGCAACTGACGAGCAAGCCGCCGGAGGTCTGGGGATCGGACACCAGGTCCTGTGCGACCGTGCCCAGCGCCGGATCGAGCACGACCTCGGCGCCGTAGCCGGCCCAGTTGCGGCCGGATGCGCCGGTCACGAAGCCGTCGGCGGCCATGGCGGCCACGCCGGGCAGCAGCGGCACCTTCGGCCAATCGATCGTCGCGGTGAGGCCCGCGCCGCGCGCCAGCTCCAGCGTGTGGCCGGCGAGGCCGAAGCCGGTGACGTCGGTGATCGCGTGCACGCCGGGCAGTTCGGCCAGCGGCGTGCCGGGCTTGTTCAGCATCGTCGTCGTCTTGACGAGTTCGGCGTAGCCGGCGTCGCCGAGCTTGCCCTTCTTGAGCGCCGCCGACAGCACGCCCACGCCCAGCGGCTTGCCGAGGATCAGCACGTCGCCCGGCTTCGCGTCGGCGTTGCGGCGCACCTTGCTCGGGTGCACGAGGCCCATCACGACGAGGCCGTAGATCGGCTCCACCGAATCGATCGTGTGGCCGCCGGCGATCGGGATGCCGGCGTCGCGGCAGGCGGCCTCGCCGCCGCGGATGATCTCGCCGATCACCTCCACCGGCAGCTGGTTGATCGGCATCGCCACCAGCGCGAGCGCCATGATCGGCCTGCCGCCCATCGCATAGACGTCGCTGATCGCGTTGGTGGCGGCGATGCGCCCGAAATCGAACGGATCGTCGACGATCGGCATGAAGAAGTCGGTCGTCGCGATCAGCGCCTGCTCGTCGTTGAGGCGGTAGACGGCGGCGTCGTCTGCGGTCTCGATGCCGACCATCAGCTCTTTCGGAATCAGGCCGCCGGCGCTCTTCTTGAGGATCTCGGACAGCACGCCCGGAGCGATCTTGCACCCGCAGCCGCCGCCATGCGAAAAGCTCGTGAGCCGGATCGCGCCGGAGGGCAGGGCGCAGGAGGTCGTGTCGGTCATCGGTGTCGTTCCTCGGGTGAGTCGTCGATTGTGGCAGCAGCTCGATTCGTGCGTGTGAGCATGTCGGAAAGCAATGCGGTGACCGCGGCTGCTTCGGCAGCCGGGCTGAAACGGGCCTCGCGTTCGGCGCATTGCGCCGCCAGATGGGCGCCGAAGACGGAATCGGCCTCGAAGCGCTGCATCAGCGCCGCGAGGGCCGCGGCGTCGCCCGGCGGAAAGTAGCCGTCGTAGCCCCGGCCCAACAAACCCACGTTGCCGTCGATCCGGCTCGCCAGCACCGGTACCTTCGATCGCACCGCTTCGATGACGACATTGGCGCCGCCTTCCATGCGGCTTGTGTGCACCAGCGCGCGCGAGCGGGCGATCCAGCGCCTCGCGCTCGGCTGAGGCAGTCCGCCGAGCCAGCGGTAGCGTGAGCATTCCTCCATCGTGCGGCGCGCCGCCTGGCCCAATGCCTCGTCGAGCGCCTGGCCGATGTGCAGCACGCGGATCGGCGAATCGGCGGGCAGCCGTCGAACGGCCGCCATCAGCGTTAGCGGGTCCTTCTCGTCGCGCAGGTGGCCGACGGCCACCATGTCGACGCTGCGGCGGGCCTTGTCGTGACGCACCAGCCGCGGCGCGCTTTGCACGATCACGCGCGCCTTGGCGCGCACCGTCGTTTCGAGTCGTTGCAAGGCCTCGTCCTGCAAGACGACCACATGGCTGGCACACTCCAGCGAATGTTGCGCGCTCGCGTCGCTGTCGAGGTCTCGGTAGAGGTCGGTCCCGGTCAACACCAGGGCCAGCGGCCGGCTCGGGTGTGCGCTCTGAAAGCGCGCGATCGAATCGGCCGAGCGCCGTGCGTGAAGCGCAATCAGGGCATCCTCGGGCGAGCCGTCCCAGGTGAGCCGGATGTCGACCTGAGCCATCGGCGACAGGAACCGCTGCCAGCGCGACGCCGTATGCCAGTTGCCGTTGTTGGCCGAGGCCAGCGCCGGCGACACGATGCAAACACGAAGGGGGACCATGGGCGAATCTTGGCACGGCGAATCGGGCTCCGCGTCTGATCCACGCCGCCTGAGCGGATCGGCACTCGCCGCGGCCCTGCGCGACAGCCGCGCCGTCACGCTCGCCCGAGTCGGCGACCTCGACGACGCGCAGTGGCACGTGCCGCAACGGCCCGGCCTGAACCCGATAGCCTGGGAGCTGGCCCACCTCGCCTGGTTCGGCGAGTTCTGGGTGCTGCGCGGCCCGCACCAGGCCGGCGCGGACGGCTTCGTCCATGCCGCGCGGCCGGCCCGCATCGCCGGTCCCGACGCGCATCTCGATTCGGCGCGGCTGCCGCACGAGCAGCGCTGGACAACCGCGATGCCGTCGCGCCGCGAGCTCATGCAGATGCTGGCTGCGCAGCTCGACGCCTGCCTGCGCGCGCTGCCCGATGTGGATGACGATGCGGCGCTGTACTTCCATCGGCTCGCGTTGCTCCATGAAGACATGCACGGCGAGGCGTTCGCGTGGCTGCGCGCGACGCTCGGCCATCCGGCGCCGGCCGGCGTCGTACTGCGGCCACAGGCGTCGCACGCGCCGCTGACGGTGCGCGGCGGTTCGGTCCATGTCGGCTGGCCGCCCGGCCGGCGGGGCTTCGCGTTCGACAACGAACGCCCCAGTCGGCCGCTCGTGCTCGACGACTTCGAGATCGACGCGGCGCCGCTCACCGCGGGCGAGTTCCTGCGCTTCGTCGAGGCCGGCGGCTACGACGACCCGGCGTTCTGGCCGGGTGCCGCGGGCGCCTGGCGCGCCGGCATCGACCGGCGCCACCCGGAACGCTGGCGGCGCGGCGAGGCCGGCTGGGAGCAGCGCTGGTTCGACCGCTGGCTGCCGCTGGACCCCCACCAGCCGGTCATCCACGTCAATGCCTGGGAGGCGCAGGCCTACTGCCGCTTCGCCGGGCGGCGCTTGCCGAGAGCGGCAGAATGGGAGCATGCAGCGACGAGGGGCGGCTCGGCCCCGCGCTTCCAATGGGGCCGCAGCGTCTGGGAGTGGACCGGCGACGCGTTCGCGCCCTATCCGGGTTTCGAGCCGGGGCCCTACAAGGACTACTCGGCGCCGTGGTTCGGCGATCATCGCGAGCTTCGCGGCGGCTCGTTCGTCACCCACGCGCGCATGCACGACCCGCGCTACCGCAACTTCTTCGTTCCCGCGCGCACCGATGTCTTCGCCGGCTTTCGCACCGCCGCCCTTCGTCCTTGATCGTCACTTGCCTGGAGCTTCACGACATGTTCTCCCTGCCGCGTTTGACCATCCGCAGCGCGCTGTCGCTCGCGCTCATGCTCGGTATCGGCGGCGCCGCAATGGCACAGACCGCCGTGCTGCGCGTCTCGGCCATCCCCGACGAAGCGCCGACCGAGCTGCAGCGCAAGTTCAAGCCGCTCGGCGACTACTTGCAGAAAGAGACCGGGATGGAGGTCAAGTTCACGCCAGTGACCGACTATGCGGCGGTGGTCGAAGGCCTCGCCAGCAACAAGATCGACCTGGCCTGGCTCGGCGGCTTCACCTTCGTGCAGGCCAAGTTGCGCACGAACGGCGGTGCGGTGCCGATCGCGCAGCGCGCCGAGGACGAGAAGTTCACGAGCAAGTTCATCGTGCCGGCCAACAGCCCCGTGAAGACGCTCGCGGACCTGAAGGGCAAGACTTTCGCGTTCGGCTCGCCCTCGTCGACGTCGGGCCACTTGATGCCGCGCTTTTTCCTGAAGCAGGACGGCATCGACGCCGACAAGGACTTCAAGGCCGTGGCCTTCTCGGGCGCGCACGACGCGACGGTGGCCTTCGTCGCCTCGGGCCGCGCCGAAGGCGGCGTGCTCAACGCGTCGGTGATGGACAAGCTGATCGAGTCGGGCAACCCGAACGCCGCCAAGGTGCGCGTCATCGCGACGACGCCGCCGTACTTCGACTACAACTGGACTGTGCGGCCCGGTCTTGATCCGGCGCTGACGAAGAAGCTGACCGACGCGTTCTTGAAGCTCGATCCGGCCAACCCGGAACACAAGGAGATCATGGCGTTGCAGCGGGCGTCGAAGTTCGTGCCGACGAAGGTCTCGAACTACGACGGCATCGAGGCGGCGGCGAAGGCGGGCGGGCTGATCAAGTGACTCCGGCGATGCGACGCCTGGCAAGGAGCTGATCTTGAGCCTGTCGCTCACCGGCATCGGCCTCGTGCACCCGAACGGCCAGCGTGCACTGTCGCAGGTGACTCTGGCCGCGGATGACGGCGAGCGCGTGGCGATCATCGGCCCGTCGGGCGCCGGCAAGACGACGCTGATGCGGGTGGCGGCCGCGTCGCTGCGCCCGACCGAAGGCCGCGTGCAATTGCTCGGCATCAACCCCTGGCAACTCGGCGCACGGGCCTTGCGTCGTCTGCGCGCGCGCATCGGCGTCGTGCACCAGGCGCCGCCGATCCCACCGCAGCTGCGTGTGGTCACGGCGATTCTCGCCGGGCGCCTGGGCACCTGGTCGGCGTGGAAGGCGTTCATGTCGCTGATCTACCCTGCGGACATCGCAGGCGCGCGCGATGCGCTGGCGCGGCTCGACCTGGCCGATCGGCTGTTCGAGCGGTGCGATCGCCTGTCGGGAGGGCAGCTGCAGCGTGTGGGCATCGCGCGTGTGCTGTACCAGGGACCGGAGCTGATGCTGGCGGACGAGCCGGTGTCGGCGCTGGACCCCGCCCTGGCCGACGCGGCGGTGGGGAAGCTGATCGCGCAAAGCGAGCGCACCGGCGCCACGCTGGTCGCGTCGCTGCATGCGGTCGATCTCGCGCTGAAGTGGTTTCCGCGCATCGTCGGCATGCGCGGCGGCGAGGTGCTGTTCGACGCGCCGGCCGGCAAGGTGACGCGCGAGATGCTGGTGGAGCTGTACGCGACCGAGGGGTCGGTGTTGCCGACGCAAGGCAACGATCCGGGCACGCTGTCGTTGTCGCCCGATGCCTTTGCCGGCGTGCGCAGCGCACGCGTGGTGCCTCTCGTTCGGCCGGGCTGCCGATGAGCGCCGCCGCACCGCCAGGGCCAGGAACGGGCCCCTTCGTGGTCCGCGATCCGGATGCCCGCCGCCGGGCCACCGGGGTGCTGGTGGCGCTGGTCGTGCTGTGGCCGATGCTGCTGCTGGCCGAATTCAGGCCCTGGGCGTTGTTCGATGAGGGCAACCTGCAGGTGATGGGCGGGTTTCTCGCCGGGTTCATGCCGCCGGCCACGTCATCCGAGTTTCTGGGCCTGCTGTTGACGGCGACGCTGGAGACGCTCGCGATGGCCACCGCGGGCCTCGCGCTGGCGTTCGTCATTGCGGCCCCGCTCGCCTTCGTGATGACCCGCTCGCTGTCGGTATCGCGCATCGGGCCCGGCCCGTCGCGCTGGCGCGGGGAAGTGCTGCGGCACGCCACGCGCGCCGTGTTGACGGTGCTTCGTGCGATTCCCGAGATCGTGTGGGCGCTCGTGCTCGTGCGCGCGCTCGGGCTCGGCCCGGCCGCCGGCGTGCTGGCGCTGGCCATCACTTACGGCGGCATGCTGGGCAAGGTGTATGCGGAGATCCTCGAATCGACCGACACGCGTCCTTCGCGGGCGCTGCTCGAAGCAGGCAGCGGTCGGGTCGCGGCGCTGTTCTACGGGCTGGTGCCGGGGGCGGCGCAGGAACTGGCGTCGTACACCGTGTACCGGTGGGAGTGCGCGGTGCGCGCGTCGGTGGTGATGGGCTTTGTCGGCGCCGGCGGGCTGGGACAGCTGATGGACCAGTCGATGAAGATGCTCAACGGCGGCGAGGCGAGCACGATCCTGCTGGTCTTTCTGCTGCTGGTCCTGCTGGCCGATGCGTTGAGTGCGGCGCTGCGGCGCCTGCTCGCGTGAGGGGGTTGCGCGTGACGGCCGGAGATCGTCTCGACGTCGCCCCGCAAGACATGGCGCAAGCGGCCGGGCCGTGCCTCACCTGCGTGCTGGTGTCGGTGCTGGTCCTCGCAGCCGTGGCCGTGAGCTTCGTCTACCTCGGCATCGACCTCCGCTCGCTGTTCGCCGGCGAGTCGCTGCGCAGCATGGGCCGGTTCATCGCCGAGTTCTTTCCGCCCGATCTGTCGGGGCCCTTCGTTGCAAAGGCGGCCTGGGGGGCATTGCAGACGCTCGCGGTGTCCGCTCTCGGCACCTTGATCGCGGTGGCCGCGGGCGGTGTGCTGGCGTTGCCCGCCGCCGGCCGCTTCGGTGCCGCCGCGCGGCAGCTCGCCCGGTTCGCGCTCAACGCGCTGCGCAGCGTGCCCGAACTCGTGTGGGCCGCGCTGATGGTCCTGGCCGCGGGCCTCGGGCCCTTCGCCGGCACGCTGGCGTTGGCGCTGCACACGACCGGCGTGCTAGGCCGGCTGTTCGCCGAGACGCTGGAGAACGTGCCACGGGAGCCGGAGCAAGCCCTGAGGCACGCGGGCAGCGGTGCAGTGGCCGCGTTCGGCTACGGCACGCTGCCGCTGATCTTCCGCCAGTGGGTCGCCTACGCGCTGTACCGCTGGGAGATGAACATCCGCATGGCCGCGGTGCTCGGCTTTGTCGGCGCCGGCGGCCTGGGGCAGATGCTGTACTACCACCTGTCGATCTTCCAGCAGGCGCAGGCGTCGACCGCGCTGCTGGCGATGCTGGTGCTGGTGTTCGCGGTGGACACGCTGAGCAGCCGGCTGCGGCGCAAATTGGCGCCTGCCTACGCGTGAAGTGAAGTTTTGGATGAAATCCGGGGTTTGAGCCGTCACCCCGCGCCGTCACCCGCGCCGTCACCCCGGCGAAAGCCGGGGTCCACGGAGTGCTTACTAGCAGGTTGATTTGTTCGGGTTGCAGGCCGGGTCCCGCCCCGGCAGGCGGGTAACTTTCATTTGCTGGCCCAAATGAAAGTCACCAAAGCAAAGGGCCTGGAATGCAACACCATGCACTTTCACCGTTGACGACGCGACGTCGGCCCAGCGGGCCACTTTTGACCGCCGAGACACATCGAACCGGCAGCCCGCTCGTCAACTACGGGCCCGCTGCGCGTGGCCCTGGGTCCGGGTATTCGTCTTGTCTTGTTGGTCTTCGTATTGGTATTCGGTCCGCTTCGGACCGAAACAACAGGGGTCAGGCGGTTCGATGTGTCTCGGCGATCACAGGCCGCCCGCCGGACCGTTTAGCCACGTGCACGGCCAAATCGTATTGAGGCCCTTTGCTTTGGTGACTTTCATTTGGGCCAGCAAATGAAAGTTACCCGGCTGCCGGGCCGG
>DATKCI010000107.1:0-8607 GCA_035513255.1 Piscinibacter sp.
TCCAGCGCCATCGCCTGGGTCAGGTTGATCAGCGCGCCCTTGGTCGTGCCGTAGTTGAGGAACATGGCCTTGGCCAGGTGGCCCAGGATCGACGCGATGTGGACGATGGTCCCGGGCTGTCCCTTGGCGATCAGCCGCTGGCACATCTCGCGCGAGACGCGGTAGGGGGCCGAGAGGTTGACGTCGAGCACCGACGACCACTGCTCGTCGGTCATCTCCGGGAACGGCGCGGGCGCGGAGAGGCCGGCGTTGTTGACCAGCAGGTCCACCGTGCCCAGCGCCGCTTCGACGGTGTCGAAGCCTGCCCGGATGGAGGCCAGGTCGGTCACGTCCATCGCGCAGCCCACGGCCTGCGCGCCAGTGTCGCGCAACGAGCCGGCCAGCGCATCGACCCGGTCGTGGCGCCGCGCCACGCAGGCCACCTTGGCACCGGCGCGGGCCAGCACCGTCGCGAAGTGCGCGCCGAAGCCGGAGCTGGCGCCGGTCACCAGGGCGACCCGGCCGGCGAGAGAGAACCGCGCGGCAAGCTCAGCCGCGATGGTGGAGGTGTTCGCGGCAGCGTTCATGGCGTGCTCGGTGGCGAGTCGTTGAGGAGGCCTTCGGGCTGGGCCAGCGCAGCGGCCACGGCGCGGCAAAAGCGCGCGGCGTCTGCCCCGTTGATGACGCGGTGGTCGTAGCTCAGCGAGAGCGGCAGCACCCGGCGGCTGCTGGGCCGGCCGTCGATCAGCGTCAGCCGCTCGGCGCTGCGCGTGACGCCGAGGATGGCGACTTCGGGCGCGTTGATGATTGGCGTGAACGCAGTGCCGCCGATGCCGCCCAGCGAGCTGATGGTGAAGCAGCCGCCGGACATCTCGGCCATCGGCAGGCCCTTGGTGCGCGCGCGTTCGGCCTTGTCGGCGAGTTCGGCGGCCAGTTCGGGAATCGACTTGCGATCGCAATCGCGGATCACCGGCACGACCAGCCCGGCCGGTGTTTCCACGGCCACGCCGATGTGGAAGTACTGCTTGAGCACCAGCGTGTCGCCGACCAGCGAGGCATTGAAGCGCGGCAGCTCGCGCAAGGCCTGCACCACCGCCTTGATGAGCAGCGGCACGAGGCTCAGCTTTCCGCCTTTCTCCGCCGCCAGACTCTCGCGCAGCGCCTCGGCCGCGTCGATGTCGGCCTCGTCGTGGTGGGTGACGTGTGGGATCTGGGCCCAGTTGCGGGCCAGGAACGACGCCGCCACCTTTTGATGGCGCGACAGCGGAACCTGCTGCACCGCGCCGAACTGGGTGAAGTCCACCACCGGCATCGGCGGCAGGCTCGCCGGCCAGGCGGGCGCGTCGCTGGGCGTCGTCATGCGATCTCGCCGATCAATGTGCCGACCTCGTAGACCTCACCGGCCGGCTTGAGGATCTTCAGCACGCCATCTGCCGGTGCATCGATCTCCTGCACCGACTTCTCGCTCTCCAGCGCGTACAGCGGGTCGCCCTTGGCGACGGTGGCGCCGTCGGCCACCATCCATTCGACGAGGTTGGCTTCGTTGACCGAGAAGCCGAGCTTGGGCAGCAGGATGTCCATGGTTCGAGATCGTTGATTCAGGCGAGCGTCTGGAGAATGGCAGCGCTGATGCGCTCCGGCGTGGGCAGGTAGGCGGACTCGAGCGCTTTCGAGAAGGGCACCGGCGAACGTGCCGCCCCGACCCGTCCCACGGGCGCGAGCAGCTGGCCGAACAGGTCGCGGTGCAGCCGCGCCGCCACTTCGGCGCCGACGCCGAAATCGACCTGCGCTTCGTGCGCCACCACGGCACGCCGTGTCTTGGCCACCGAGGCGCGCAGCGTGTCCATGTCCAGCGGCGCGATGCTGCGCAGGTCGATCACTTCGACCGAGATGTTCCGCTTGGCCAGGTCGTCCGCCACCGCGAGCACCTCCAGCATCGTGCGGCTGTAGCTGATCACGGTCACGTCGCTGCCTTCGCGCACGACCTTGGCCTGGCCGAGCGGCACGCGCGTGCCGGGCACCGGCGCATCGCCGGGCACGAAGTACAGCGGCAGGTTCTCGATGAAGACGCAGGGGTCGTCGTCGAAGATGCACGACAGCATCAGGCCGTAGGCATCGGCCGGGGTGGACGGCGCCACCACCTTGATGCCGGCGGTGTGGGCGAACCAGCTCTCCAGGTAGTCGGCATGCTGGCCGCCGGTGCCGAAGCCCGCGCCGGTGGCGGTGCGCACGGTCAGCGGCACGTTGGTCTGGCCGCCGGTCATGAAGCGCAGCTTGGCCGCGTGGTTGACGAGCTGATCCATGCCGACGGTCATGAAGTTCATCAGCATGATCTCGGCCACCGGCCGCATGCCGCCGAGCGCCGCGCCGACGGCCGCGCCCATGATGGCCTGCTCGGCGATCGGGGTGGACTTGACACGCTCGGTGCCGTACTTGCCGGACAGGCCAGCCGTGCACTTGAAGACGCCGCCGCCTTGCGCATCGGCGATGTCCTCGCCGAGCACGAGCACGCTTGGGTCCTGCTCCATCGCGTGGTCAAGCGCGAGGTTGATGGCCTGGACCATGTTGATCTTCTTCGGGCTGCTCATGCTGCTTTCTCCACGGCAACGACGTCCCGCTCGAGTTCCGAGGGGTCGGGGAAGGGGCTGTCCAGCGCGAAGCGGACGGCGCGTTCGAAGGCTTCTTCGTTGGTGCGCTCTATGTCCGTCAGCGCAGCGTCGCTCGCGTGGCCTTGCGCGACGAGCCAGGCGCGCAGGCGCGGCAGCGGATCGGCGGCGACCGCCTGCGCCATCTCGTCCTTGCCGATGTAGTGGCTGTCGTCGCCCAGCAGGTGGCCGCGGAAGCGGAACGTCTTGGCATCGAGCAGCGTCGGCCCGGCACCGGACCTCGCCCGGTCGATGGCGAGCTTGGCGGCCGACCACATCGCCACCGCATCGTTGCCATCGACCTCGACGCCGTTCATGCCGTAGGCCACCGCGCGATCGGCGATCGTTCGCGACGAGGTGCCGAGCTCGAACTTCGTGTGCTCGGCGTAGCCGTTGTTCTGGCAGACGAAGACCACCGGCAGCTTCCACAGCGAGGCGAGATTGAGCGCCTCGTGGAAGGCGCCGATGTTGGTGGCGCCGTCGCCGAAGTTGCACACCGTGACCTGGCCGCTCTTCTTCAGCTGCGCTGCCCAGGCCAGCCCGTTGGCGATCGGCAGCCCCGAGCCCACCACGCCCGTCGTGACCGGCAGCCCCGAGGCCACGTGGGTGATGTGCATCGGGCCGCCCTTGCCCTTGCAGGTGCCGCCGGCCTTGCCCATGAACTCGGCGACGAAGGGCTCGAGCGGAATGCCCTTGGCGAGCTGGTCGTGGATGCCGCGGTAGGTGGTCACGACGACGTCGGTGGGCCGCAGGTTCACCGAGATCGCGGCCGGGATCAGCTCCTGGCCGCGCGGCGAGTAGTAGGGCGACGCGATCTGGCCGGCCTTGATCAGCTCGATGAAGCGGTCGTCGGCACGCTTGATCAAGGTGGCGATCCGGTAGATCTCTAGCAGGATTGCGCGGCTCGGGGACTCGTTCTCGCTCATGGGCCACCTCGGTTGCTGGGTTGCGAATTAAAAGACAAGCCTGTCTGTTTTTTAGTATATCGAGCCGCTGCTGGGGGATGCAGAGGGTTTGTCCGTACGGTCGCGCTGCTTCATCGTCCCTGGAACACCGGCGCGCGCTTGGCGAGAAAGGCCTGCACGGCCTCGGCGAAGTCGTGCGTCGCTGCGCAGCGTGCAAAGGCGGCGCGCTCGGCATCGAGTTGCTCAGGAAGTTCGCGCGACAGCGAATCGCGCAGCAGCCGTTTGAGCTGTCCCTGGGCGATAGGCGCGCCGGCGGCGAGCCGCTGCGCGAGCTGCTCGGTCTGGGACGCCAGCGCGTCGGCCGCAACGACGCGGTTGACCAGGCCCAGCTGCAGCGCCTGCGCCGTGTCGATCGGCTCGCACAGCAGCGAGATCTCCAAGGCGCGGCGCATGCCGACCAGTCGCGGCAAGTGCCATGAGCCGCCGAGATCGCAGCTGGTGGCGAGCTTCGTGTACGCGAAGTTGAAGCGTGTTCCCTCCGCGGCGATCGCGAGGTCGCAGCCGAGCGCGATGCTCATGCCGGCGCCGGCCACCGCGCCGTGCAGGCTGGCGATCACCGGCGGCTGCATCAGGCTCAGGCAGAGCAGGCCTTCGTGCAGGGGATCGATCAGGGTCGCGGGCACCGATGCGGGGTCGTCGCGAAACTGCGCGATGTCGCCGCCGGCCATGAATGCGCGCCCGGCGCCGCTGATCACGACCACGCGCACCGATGGGTCGGCGGCGATGGCGAGGCAGGCATCACGAAAGGCGAGGGCGAGAGCGCCGTCGGCGGCATTGAGAACCTCGGGCCGGTTGAAGCGGATGCGCGCAATCGCTCCGTCGCGCTCGAACAGGACGGGCGGGTCCGGTTGCAGCATGCGCGCCGTCACGAGACCGCTCCCGGCCGCGGCGCGAGGTACTTCGGGTTGCTCAGCTCGACCCTGGCGCGCGTGTCGGCCAGCAGCCGGGCATGCAGCTTCGCCGCGGCGGCGCCGTCGTCGGCGAGGCCCTGCCGGATCTCCATGCATTGCCGACGATCCGCCGCGGCGGGATCGTCACCGGGCGCGGCGTCGCCGAGCCGGTTCATCGCGCGCGCGGCGATGGCCATCGCATTGGCCACCATCAGCGCGGCATGGCGCTTGTGCGCCGGCAGCGCCGGCAGCAGCTCGTCGAGCAGCAACCCGCGGGCGGTCTCCAGCAGTCGTTCGCGTTGCAAAGATTGAAGCATCAGTCGGGCTCCGTCATCGTCAAGACTTCGTATTCGAGCTCGGGCACGATGTGGCCGGTCAAGGCCAGCAGCAGCGAGGTCTCCGCGCCGCTCGCATGTCGTTGCGCCTGCGCCAGCGCGATCACGGCCCAGCGCACGTGCGCCATCACTTCCCAGTACGTCACCTGCTCGCGGTCCAGCAGCCGCCCGCTCGTGCGTTCGTAGCTGCGGTAGAAGTCCTCGCGCTGGCCGATGCCGCCGGCTTCGCGCGCGTCGGCGCCGAAGCGCCAGCAGCGCGCGCAGAACCAGCCGATGTCCTGCAGCGCGTCGCCCCAGCCGGCGAACTCCCAGTCGAGGATGCCGGTGAGGCCCCGTGCATCGACGAGGTAGTTGCCGGTGCGGTAGTCGCCATGGCACAGCACGATCTCGCCGCGCGGCGGGGCGTGCCGCTCCAGCCAGCGCAAACCCCACTCGAGCGCCGGATGCGGTGTGGGCAGCGCGTCGAGGTCGCGGCGCAGGCGGTGGATGGCCTGCAATGCGGGGGCCTCGTCGCAGACGGGCAGGAAGGCCAGGTCGGCGCGCGGCGGGCGGATCGAATGGATCAGCGCGAGCTCGTGACCGAGCCGCTGCGCCAGCTGCGCGCGGTCGGTGACGGGGCCGTTGTCGCGCGTGAGTACATGGCCCGCGGCGGTGCCCTCGACGCAGTGCATCACGAAAAACGGCCGGCCGAAGACGTCGCGGTCGTCGCACAGCCACAGCGGCTGCGGCACGGTGACGCCGGCCTGCGCCGCAGCGTTCAGCAGCGCGAACTCCTGCGCCCGGCCGTGGCTCGCCGCCACCGACGACGGCGCATCGGTGCGCAGCACCCACAGCGCGTCGCCGGCGTGCGCGCCGCCGTCGACGCGCGCGCGCAGCTGCCAGTTCTGCTGGATCGCCCCGCCGGACAGCAGTGTCGCCTGCTCGATCGTGACCCGTTCGGCCGCGGCCGAGCGTGCGATGAAGCGCTCGAGTGCGTCGCGCTGCGTGTCGTTCACGACGCGCTCGCCCTCAGGATGCGCTTGGCCAAACTCCAGCGGTGCACTTCCGACGGGCCGTCGTAGATGCGGAAGGCGCGCACGTCGGCAAAGATGCGCGCGACGACCGTCTCGCCCGTCACACCCTGTCCACCGAGGAACTGCACGCTGCGGTCGACGACGCGCCAGATCGCCTCCGACGCGATCACCTTGCACATGCTCGAGTCGGCCAGTCCGAGGCCGCCCTGGTCGAGCACCCACGCGGTGTGCCACACCGACAGCCGGGTGAGGTGCAGGTCCATCTCGTTGTCGGCCAGGCCGAAGCCGACGCCTTCGTGCTCGAGCAGCGTCTTGCCGAAGGCCCGCCGCCGGCGCGCATAGGCCACGGCCGTGTCGTGCGCGCGCCGGGCCGCGCCCAGCCAGCGCATGCAGTGCGTGAGCCGCGCCGGTGACAGGCGCACCTGGGCGACCTTGAAGCCTTCGCCGGGTTCGCCCAGGATGTCGGTCGCCGGCACGCGCAGTTCGTCGAATCGCACCACGCCATGGCCGCCGGGGAAGCAGCTGTCCAGCGTGTCCATCGAGCGCTCGACGGTGATGCCCGGGCGGTCCATGTCGGCCAGGAACATCGTCGCGCGGCCGTCCTCGAGCCGGGCCATGACGATCGTGAACGCCGCGCCGTCGGCGCCGGTGATGAACCACTTGCGTCCGCTGATCAGGTAGTCGTCGCCGTCGCGCAGCGCCCGGGTCTGCAGCATGCCGGGATCGGAGCCGGCGCCGGGGTCCGGCTCGGTCATGCAGAAGCACGACCGGATCGCGCCGGCCGCCAGCGGGCGCAGCCAGCGCTCCTGCTGCTCCGGGCTGGCCGCGGCCTCCAGCAGGTGCATGTTGCCCTCGTCGGGCGCCATGATGTTCAGCGCCACCGGACCGAGCGGCGAGTAGCCGGCTTCCTCGAAGACGATGGCCTTGCCGCGGTGGTCCAGCCCCAGGCCGCCGAAATCACGGCTCACGTGAGGTGCGAGCAGCCCCGCCGCACGGGCCCGCGCGATCAGCTCGGCGCGCAGTGGCTCGGTGGGACCGTGCGGGGTGCAGCGTGCGTCGTTCTCGAGCGGGATCACCTCGTCGGCGATGAAGCGGCGGGTGCGCTGCTGAAGCTCGCGCAGCGGCGCCGGAATGTCGAAGTCCATGGATGGTCCGCCTTCAGACGCGCTCGAAGATCGCCGCGATGCCCTGACCGCCGCCGATGCACAGCGTGACCAGCGCATAGCGCCCGCCGACGCGCTGCAACTCGTGCAGGGCCTTGACGGTGATGATCGCCCCGGTGGCGCCCACCGGGTGCCCGAGCGAGATGCCCGAGCCGTTCGGATTGACCTTGGCCGGATCGAGATCGAGCTCGCGCATCACCGCGCAAGCCTGGGCCGCGAAGGCCTCGTTGGCTTCGATCACGTCTATCTGGTGCGCACGCAGCCCGGCGCGCTGCAAGGCCAGGCGCGTGGCCGGCACCGGGCCCATGCCCATGTACTCCGGGTCGACGCCGGCGTGCGCATAGGCCACCAGGCGGGCCAGCGGCTTCAAGCCCCGGGCCTGCGCCGCGCCCGCCTCGGCGAGCAGCACCGCGGCCGCGCCGTCGTTGATGCCGGAGGAATTGCCCGGGGTGACCAGGCCCTCCTTCTTGAAGGACGGCTTCATCGCGGCGAGCTGCTCGAGGGTGACGTTGCCGCGCACATGCTCGTCGGACTCGAAGCGGACCGGCGGTCCCTTGCGAGCGGGCAGCTCGACCGGAATGATCTGCGCCTGGAAGCGCCCCTCGGCGATGGCGCGCGCGGCGCGCTGCTGGCTTTGCAGTGCCAGCTCGTCCTGCATTTCGCGCGTGATGCCGTAGCGCGCCGCAACGTTCTCGGCGGTGACGCCCATGTGGAACTTCTGCCACGGGTCGTGCAGGATGCCGGTCATGCCGTCGTGCAACTGCGAGTCGCCCATGCGGATGCCCCAGCGGCCGGCGGTCATCAGGTAGGGGCCGCGGCTCATCGATTCGGCGCCGGCGCCGATCGCGATGTCGGTGTCGCCCAGCGCGATGGACTGGGCGGCACAGACGATGGCCTGCAGCCCCGAGCCGCACAGCCGGTTGACGTTGTAGGCCGGGGTTTCCAGGGGGATGCCGGCGTCGACGGCCGCCACGCGGCTAAGGTAGGCGTCGGCCGGTTCGGTGGGGATGACGTTGCCCATCACGACCTGGCCCACCTGGGCCGCCGCGGCACCGACAGGTCCCAGCACGCCGCGCACGGCCGTGGTGGCGAGCTGTCGCAATGGCACGTCTTTCAGCGAGCCGCCGAACGAGCCGACCGCAGTGCGGGCGGCGGCGAGGACCAGGATGTCTCTTCGAGTCATGGGGGTTCCGGCAGGGAAGTGATGCGATTGGCGATCGTAGCGTTAAACAAACGAGCGAACCTGTTTGTTTGGCATCCGGAAAACCCGAATGGCGCCAACGCCGATCTGACGGCAGGCGTCGTCTGCGGGATGAGTCACCCATCACCGTCACCCCGGCGAAAGCCGGGGCCCACTGCGAGAGGAGAAGCCTCCACTCGCGCCGTCACCCCGGCGAAAGCCGGGGTCCACGGAGTGCTTACTAGCAGGTTGATTTGTTCGTGTTGCAAGCCGGGTTCCGGCTCGGCAGCCGGGTGACTTTCATTTGCTGGCCCAAATGAAAGTCACCAAAGCAAAGGGCCTCAATACGATCAGGCCGTGCACGTGGCAAAGCGGTCCGGCGGGCGGCCTGTGATCGCCGAGACACATCGAACCGCCTGACCCAATACTGTTCGTTT
>DATKCI010000108.1:0-19464 GCA_035513255.1 Piscinibacter sp.
GGTGACGGCGCGGGTGACGGCGCGGGTGACAGCGCGGGTGACAGCGCGGGTGACAGCGCGGGTGACAGCGCGGATGACAGCGCGGATGACGGCGCGGGGTGACCGCGCGCGGTGACCGCGGGGTGACGGCGCGGCCTCTCACCCGGGGGCACGCTCCGCCCCCTGAAACGTCAGCGCACATGGGAGGGTGCCTTCGCCCCTGGGCCTCGTCGCTTCCGAACTGGCCGCGCTCACTCGGCTTCGATGCCGGCCGCCTTGATGATTCGCCCCCACTTCTGCGACTCCGCCGCCTGGAAGCGGGTGAGCTCGTCCGGCGTCGTGGTCCAGGCCTCAGAACCGCCGGCGTCGAAGAAGCTCTTCGCGGCTGCACTCTTCGTGCCGTTCACGAGCAGCGCGCGCAGACGCTCGACGACCGGTGCGGGCGTGCCGGCCGGCACATAGGCCGCGAACCAGTAGCCCATGTCGTAGCCCTTCACGCCGGCTTCGTCGATGGTCGGCACCTCGGGCAGCAGCGCGATGCGCTTCGTCGTCGACACGCCCAGCGCACGCAGCTTGCCGCCCTTGACCTGCGGCACGCCGGTCGCGGTGTCGGTGATCATGAAGTCGATCTGGCCGCCCAGCAGGTCCGTCAGCGCGTTTGGATTGCTCTTGTAGGGAACATGCAGGATTTCGGTGCTCGTCAGTTGCTTGAACATCTCGCCGGCCACACGGCTGGACGAACTGCCGCTGCCGAAGCTGAGCTTGCCGGAGTCCTTCTTCGCCTTCGCGACCAGGTCGGCGACCGTCTTGTACGGCGAGTCGACCTTGACGACGAGCACCTGCCCGCCCTTGCCCAAGCCCGTCACTGGAGCGAAGTCCTTGACCGGGTCGTACGGGAGCTTCTTGTACAGGTGCTCGTTCGCGGCGTGCGTGGTGTTCGTCGTGATGAGGACGGTGTAGCCGTCCGCGGCCGCCCGGGCCGCGGCCTGCGCGGCCATCATGCCGCTGGCGCCGGCCTTGTTGTCGACGACCACCGCCTGCTTCGTCTCTTCGGTGATCGACGTTCCCAGCGCCCGCGCGAGCTGGTCGGTGGCGCTGCCGGCGGCGAACGGGACGAGGAAGGTGATCGGCTTGGCCGGATAGGCCTGCGCCGCGGCAGGGCCGGCGATCGCCGCGCTCGCGAGCGCGGCGGCGGTGGCGAGAACGTGGCGGCGGGTGAAGCGAAGAACACGGGAGCGGGTCATGTCATGTCTCCTGGACAGTCGTTGGAATGGAATCGGCGGGGTCGCCGGCGAGGCAGTCCGCCAGCGATGCGGGCAGCTCGATCGGCACGTCGAGCAACAGGAAGGACAGCGACTTGCCGTGGCTGTCGAGATTCAGCGAATCGTTGACGCCGCCGTCGAGCACGCCGTCGAGCACGAAGTTCATCGCGTGCAGCCGCGGCAGCAGGTGCCGGGTGACGCGGGTGGGCTGCCGGTACGCGAACCGGCGGCGCACGGCATCTTCGGTGACCTGCTCGACCAGCGTGTCCCACAGGCGCGGGTCCCACGCGATCACACTGATGTTGGAACGGTCGCCCTTGTCGCCGGTGCGGCCGTGCGCGGCGCGGTACAGAGGCACGGTGAGGGTCGTTGTCATCAGCGGCTCCACGACAGGAACTCGTGCGACGTCGTCACCTGCTGCCTCGGCACCAGGCACGACACCGTGCCCAGCCGCGGCCGCACGCTGGTGCGCACGCCGCCGCCGCCGGCGGGGCCGCAGGTGTAGAGCGCCGTGACCTCGCGGCCCAGGCGTTCGGCCGCGCCGCGGTCGGCGTGATTGAGTGCCACGCGCAGTCTCACGTCGCGCGCGTCGCCGACGGGGCGCGATGCGAGCGCCAGGCCGGCGTCGTCACCGAGCACGCTCGTCACACCGATGAGGTCCACACGCAGCGGGCCGAGCGCCTGCAGGCGTTCGCGCAGCACGTCGGCTGCCAGGCGGGCGCGCGCCTCGGCGCGCGGTCCGGCGTAGGAGATCTCGCCTTCGGCGAGCCAGCCGCTCTCATGACAGACGTTGACTTTCAGTTCGGCGGGACGTCGGTGCCCGCGCACGCCGGAAAGCCGCACGCGGTCGGTGCCGAGCTCGGTGACAGCGGCCTCGCCGATGTCGGCGACGACGTCCGGCGTCAGATAGGCCGCCGGGTCGTGCACCTCGTACAGCAGTTGCTCCTTCACCGTGTGGGCGTCGATGCGCCCGCCGGTGCCGGGCGGCTTCGTGATCACGCAGTGGCCGTCGGCGTCGATCTCGGCGATCGGGTAGCCGAGCTGCGCGAGGCCCGGCACGTCCTTGAATCCCGGATCGGCGTAGTAGCCGCCGCTGACTTGCGCGCCGCACTCGAGCAGGTGCCCCGCCATCGTCGCGCGCGCCAGCCGGTCCCAGTCGTCGCGGGCCCAGCCGAAGTGCGCGAGCGCCGGCCCGACGGTCAGCGACGGATCGGCGACCCGCCCGCAGACGACGATGTCGGCGCCGGCGGCGAGCGCGTCGGCGATCGTCTCGGCGCCGACGTAGGCGTTGGCGCTGACGATCTTCAGCCCGTCGATCGCCGGCCCGATCGCCTGCCGAAGCATGTCCCGGTGCATGTCGCCGCTCAGATCGTCGCCGCTCACGACGGCGATGCGCGGCTCGCGCAGACCCAGCTCGCGTGCCAGCGCCGCGATGCGGCGCGCCGCACCGGGCGGGTTGGCGGCGCCGAAGTTGCTCACGATGCGCACGCCCGAGCGCAGGCAGCGGTCCAGCACCGGGCGCAGCAGGTCGTCGAGAAGCGGTTCGTAGCCGCCGTCGGGATGGTCCCGCCGCGCCAGCTGCGCCAGGGCCAGCGTGCGTTCGGCCAGCGTCTCGAAGATCAGCACCGCAGGCCCACCGGCCGCGATCAGCGCGTCGACGACCGGCTCCGCGGCGTCGGTGCGGTCGCCGGAGAAGCCGGCTGCGCAACCAATGCGGAGGAGGGCTTCGCGCTGCATGGTGTTCCTTTCCCGGACCCGCGATGGCGCAGGTCGATGAGGCCACTGTAGGCACGATGGTCTATTCTGTGAATTCGAAAGTTGAGATGAGTTGATCTGAAATGCAGATGAATCTGTCGACCCGCCAGCTGCGTGCGTTCCTGGCGCTTGCCGAACAGCGCAGCTTCACGCGCGCGGCGGCGCTGACGCACCTCTCGCAGCCGGCCTTCAGCGCGCTGATCCGCTCGCTCGAAGAGGCGCTGGGGCAGCGGCTGTTCGACCGCAGCACGCGACACGTCGAATTGAACGCGGAAGGCCGCGAGTTCGAGGATGCGGCGAAACGCGTGCTGGCGGAGTTCGACGCCGCGGTCGCCGGCGCGCGCGACCACGCCGCGCGCCGGCGCGGCCGCGTGTCGGTCGCGCTGCTGCCGTCGCTGGCGGCGGGCTGGCTGCCGGGCGTGCTGGCGGAGTTCCGCGCCACCTACCCGGGCATCGAGCTCGAGGTCACCGACGTGCTGTCCGAGGACTGCATCGAGCGCGTGAGGAGCGGCAAGGCCGACTTCGCCATTGCCGCCACGCGCGCCGAGACGCCGGAACTGCGCGCCGAGCTGTTCTGCACCGATCGCTTCCACCTCGTGTGCCCGACCGGGCACCCGCTCGCGAAAGCCGCGGCGCCGCGGCCGCGCGACCTGGCCGCGTTCCCGTTCATCCAGCTCTCGCGCACGAGCAGCGTGCGCCAATACCTGGATGCCGCGGTGCGTCCGCTGCAGATGAACACGCTGCTGGAGGTCGACCAGCTGGCGACGGTGATGGGCATGGTGCGGGCCGGGCTGGGCATCAGCGTCGTGCCCTCGCTGACGCTGTTCCACTTTCGGCATCCGGACATCGTGACGCGGGCGTTGGCGTGGCCGGCGCTGACCCGGCGCATCTACCTCGTCCGCCGCCGGGATCGCGGCCTGTCGATCGCCGCGCAAACGCTGCACGACCTGGTGGTCGAGCGCAAGCCCCGCTCCGAAGGCGACATGCGAACGGCCGGCCCAAGGCGCGCCGCCCGCTCACGCGGCTGAGTCGTCACGCGCTCACGCTTCACGCCGCCAGCGTCTGCAGGTATCCAGCCAGCAAGCGCGCGCTCGCCGACAGCAGCGGCTCGGGCCGGCTCGCCACGACGAAGCGGCGCGCCGCCCACGGTTCCGCCAGCGGCACCAGGGCCAGCCGCCCGGCGCCGGCATGCGGCACCGCGACCTCGCGCGGCAGCACCGCGAGCCCGAGCCCGGCGGCAACGATGCGGCAGGCTGCGTCCATGCTCGAGACCTGAATGCGGTGCACCGGCAGGCCGCCGACCAGCGCCGCCTGGCGGCGCAGCAATTGGTCCATCAGGCCGCCGGTGGCCACACCGATCGAGACCTGGTCCAGCGTGTCGACGAAGCGCAGCGAGGGCCGCCGCGCCAGCGGGTGGCTGGGCGCCATCGCGACGCAGAGGTGGTCGCGGCGGTACGGCACGCTGTGCAGGCCGCTCAGGTTGGCCTGGTCCCACAGCACGCCGAGGTCGGCAGCCCCCTCGCGCAGGCTGCGCACGATGTCGGGGCTCACGCGCTCGTCCAGGCTCACGCGCAGCGCCGGGTGGTGCGACAAGAAGCGCCCGATGTCATCCGGCAGGTGTTCGGCCAGCACCGACGGGCTGGCGAGCACCCGCACGCTGCCTTGCGCGCCCTGGCCGAAGGCGCCGAGCTCCGCGCGCATGCGTTCCAGCGCCCCGAGCACCTCGCCCGCGCGAGCAGCGCCTCGCCGGCGGGCGTGGGCTCGACGCCATGGCGGCGGCGCAGCAGCAGCGGCACGCCGACGTCGGCCTCCAGCGCGCCGATGCGCTTGCTCAGCGCCGACGCCACCATCGCCTCGCGGGCCGCGGCGCGCGCGATGCTGCCTTCCTCGCAGACGGCGACGAAGTGCTGCAACGAGACGGGATCCAGCGGGCGGGTCATCCGTTCCGGATTGGAACGCCTGAGCTGAAAAACCACCATTCGTGGAATCGCGATGGAACGCCTACAGTCCAGCACGATGAACACCACCCTCCCCGTCACCGTGCGCGAAGTCGGGCTGCGCGACGGTCTGCAGAGCATCACCCGCACGCTGCCGACCGAACACAAGCTGGCGTGGCTGCACGCAGCACACGCGGCCGGGCTGCGCGAGATCGAGGTCGGCTCCTTCGTGCCGGCCCGGCTGCTGCCGCAACTGGCCGACACGGCGCAGCTCGTGGCCGCCGCGAAGGCGCTGCCGGGGCTCGTGACCTCGGTGCTGGTCCCCAACCTCAAGGGGGCGCAGGCCGCGTTGGACAGCGGCGCCGACCTGATGCTGCTGCCGCTGTCAGCCAGCCACGCGCACAGCCTGGCCAACCTGCGCAAGACGCCCGACGAGGTGGTGGCCGAGATCGGCCGCATCCGCGCGCTGCGCGACGCGAGCGGCTCGCGCTGCGTGATCGAGGTCGGCTTCAGCACCGCTTTCGGCTGCACGATCCAGGGCCGCGTCGACGAGGCCGAAGTGCTGCGACTGTTGCAGGCGGTGCTCGACGCCGGCGCCGAGCGCGTGGGCCTGGCCGACACCGTCGGCTATGCCGATCCGCTGCAGGTCGCGCGCCTGTTCGAGAAGAGCTTCGCGGTCGCCGGCGACCGGCTCGCCTGCGGCCACTTCCACGACACGCGCGGGCTCGGCATGGCCAACGTCTTCGCCGCCTGGCAGACCGGCGTGCGCCGCTTCGATGCCTGCCTGGCCGGCATCGGCGGCTGCCCGCACGCGCCGGGGGCGAGTGGCAACGTCGCGACCGAGGACGTGGCCTACCTGTTCGCGAGCATGGGTGTGCGAACGGGGCTCGACTTCGACGCGTTGATTGCGCTGCGCGCGCGTGTCGCGCAGTGGCTCGCCGGCGAGACGCTGCACGGCACGCTGTGGCGCGCCGGTCTGCCGAAGACGATGAGGGCTGCGGCATGAGCCCGCCCGGCCGCCCGAAGGGCTCATCCCGGAGTGCGAAGCACGAAGGCACTCCAATCAGTGCACCCCAGCCGCTGCAGGGACTGCGCGTCGTCGAGTTCACCCACATGGTGATGGGCCCGACCTGCGGCATGGTGCTGGCCGACCTGGGCGCCGAGGTCGTCAAGGTCGAGCCGATCGACGGCGAAGCCACGCGCCGGCTGCTGGGCGCCGGAGCCGGTTTCTTCCCGATGTTCAATCGCAACAAGAAAAGCATCGGCATCGACCTGAAGCAGCCCGACGGCGCCGAAGCCGCGCGCCGCCTCGCGGCCAGCGCCGACGTGGTGGCCGAGAACTTCAAGCCCGGCGCGCTGAAGAAGTTCGGGCTCGACTATGCGAGCCTCGCGGCGGCGAACCCGCGCCTCATCTACGTCAGCCACAAGGGTTTCCTGCCCGGCCCCTACGAGCACCGCACCGCACTCGACGAAGTGGTGCAGATGATGGGCGGCCTCGCGTACATGACCGGCCGTCCGGGCGATCCGCTGCGCGCCGGCACCAGCGTCAACGACATCATGGGCGGGCTGTTCGGCGCGATCGGCGCGCTGGGCGCGCTGATCCAGCGCGGCATCACCGGCCAGGGCATGGAGGTGCAGAGCGCGCTCTACGAGAACAACGTGTTCCTGATGGGCCAGCACATGCTGCAGTACGCGATGACCGGCAAGCACCCGCAGCCGATGCCCGCGCGCGACAACCCCTGGGCCGTCTACGACGTGTTCACGGTCGCCGGCGGCGAGCAGATCTTCCTCGCCGCCGTCAGCGACGCGCAGTTCGCGACCTTCTGCGACGTGTTGGGCTTCGCCGACCTGAAGGCCGATCCGGCGCTGGCCACGAACAACGACCGCGTGAAACTGCGGCCGCAACTGCTCACCACCCTGCGCGAGCGGCTCGCGCCGCGCAGCGCGGCCGAGTTGGCCGACCTCTTCGAGCGCGCCGGCCTGCCCTTTGCCCCGATCCGCCGGCCCGAGGACCTGTACGACGATCCGCACCTGAATGCCACCGGCGGCCTGGCCGACGTGGTGCTCCCCGACGGCGAGCAGGCCGGCCGAACCGTGAAGACCACGCTGTTCCCGATCACGATGGCAGGCGAGCGCCTCGGCGTGCGGCTGCAGCCGCCGCCCTTCGGCGCGCACACCGCCGAGCTGCTGGCCGGCGTGGGTTACGCTGAAGCGGACATCGCTCAACTGCGCGCACGCGGCGTGGTCGCCTGAATCCTTCTTCCCACGACAACTCCAGGAGACAAGACATGTCCATCACCCGAACGCTCTCCCGCCGCACGCTGATCGCGGCCGCTTCGGCCTTCGCGCTGGCCGGCACCGCCACCGCCGCCGACTTCACGATGCGCATCAGCCACCAGTTTCCACCGACCCACCACACGGCAGTCAACCTGGCGCAGTTCGAGAAAGAAGTCGAGGCCGCGACGAAGGACCGCGTCGACGTGCAGATCTTCGGCGCCGCGCAGCTGTTCAAGCCGAACCAGAACCACCCGGCCGTGGCGAGCGGCAAGGTCGAGGCCGCGGCCATCCTGAGCTTCCAGTGGGGCGGCACGATCCCCGAGATGAGCGTCACCATCATCCCGTACCTGATGACCTCGGTGGCCAAGCAACAAGCCTTCGTCGGCTCCGAGGCGGCCCGGCTGCTCGACGCCAAGATGGAAGCCAAGGGCGTGAAGAACATCGCCTGGATCGTCGACACCAACGACGGCATCTTCACGTCCGGCAAGAAGCTGCTCGCCACGCCGGCGGACTTCGCGGGCCTGAAGATCCGCGGCCTGAACAAGCTGTTCGATGCCGGCCTCGAGGCGATGGGCGCGGCGCCGTCGGCGATGCCCGGCTCCGAGGTCTACCAGTCGCTGCAAACCGGCGTGCTCGATGCCGGCTTCACCGGTGTGAAGGCCGCCGACAGCCGCAAGTTCTACGAGGTGCAGAAGTACGGCGTGGCGTCGAACATCATCCTCGCCTACGACAACCTGGTCGTGAACCCGGCATGGTGGAACGGCCTGCCGGCCGACGTGCGCGGCGCGATCCAGAAGGCCGCAGACGCGGCCGTCAAGCGCTCGATCCGCACCACCGACGGCGTGCCGCCGGAAGACGTGAAGGTGCTCAACGAAAAAGGCATGCAGACCATCGCGCTCACGAAGGCACAGGAGAAGGTGATGGCCGACGCGATGCAGCCGGCGGTGAAGAAGGAGTTCCTCGAAGCCACCGCACCCGACGGCGTGAAGCTGCTCGAACTGATCGACCGCCTCTGAGCCGATGAGTTTGCCTCACGGTGACCGCGCAGCGGCCGGTGGACCGGCGCTGCGCGCCCTCGGGCGCGTGGTGGCGACGCTGTCGGCGCTCGCGATGGGCCTGGCCGCCGCCGGGCTGCTGGTCTCGCTGGCGCTGATCGGCTGGGCGGTGGTGATGCGCTACGGTTTCAATGCCGCGCCGATCTGGGTCGACGAGGTGGTCGGATTTCTGCTGGTCGCCATCGTGATGCTGGCCGCCGCGCAGACCTTCCGCCGCGGCGAGCACATCGGCGTCGACCTGCTCGTCGGTCGGCTGTCCGAGCGCGGCCGCCGCTTTGCGCAGGCATGGGCTGCACTGGCCACGCTGGCGGTGACCGGCATCCTGATCGTCAACGGCTGGGAGACGGCGCAGCTCGCGCGCATGCTGGGGCTGTTGACCGAGGGCCACCTCGAGTGGCCGACCTGGTGGCTGATGATGCTGATGCCGGTCGGCGGCGCGCTTTTGCTGCTGGCGGCGCTGGAGGCACTGTGGCGCGCGCTGGTCGGCGCGCCGCCGCTGGGCGGCGGGCATGCGCCCGAGGAGGACGGCGCATGACGATCGCCCTCGTCTTCCTCGCGCTGCTGCTGCTGCTGTTCACGGGCTTGCCGATCTTCGCCGGCCTGGCGCTGTTCGGCGGTGCGGTGCAATACCTCACGCAAGGCGAGCTCGGCACCGTCACCGAGGTCATCTTCGGCGAGCTCAACCGCTACCTGCTGGTGGCGATCCCGCTGTTCGCGTTCATGGCGCAGGTGATGATCCGCGGGCGCATCGTCGACGACCTGTACAACACCGCCTACACGCTGACGCGCCACCTGCCCGGCGGACTGGGCATCGCCACCATTGCGGCCTGCACGATCTTCGCCGCGATCTCCGGCTCCAGCGTGGCCACCGCACTGACGATCGGCGCGGTGGCGATCCCGCAGATGATCCGCTACGGCTACGACCCGAAGGCCGCCTACGGCCTGGTGGCGGCCGGCGGCACGCTGGGCATCCTGATCCCGCCGTCGGGCCCGATGGTGCTGTATGGCGTGACCACCGACACGTCGATCGGCGGCCTTTTCATGGCCGGCGTGGTGCCCGGGCTGCTGATGGCCGGCGTGTTCATCGCCTTCACGATGGTCCACACCGCGGTTGCGCACCGCCACATCGCGCGCGAGCCGCGGGCCACGCTGCGCGAGGCAGCCGCGGCGATCCGCAAGTCGGTGTGGGCGCTGTCGCTGCCGGTCTTCGTGCTGGGCGGCATGTACGCCGGTGTCTTCACCGCCACCGAGGCCGCCGGCGCCGGAGCGCTGCTCGCGCTGTTCGTCGGCGTGGCCATCTACCGCTCGCTCGGCTGGCGCGCGGTCTGGGACTCGGCCATCGACGCCTGCCGCGTCTCGGCGATGCTGTTCATGATCCTCGCCGGCGCCTCGGTCTTCGGCCACGTGCTGACCAAGCTGCGCATCCCGCAGCAGATCGTCGAGACGGTGATCGCCGCCGACATCGGCGTCACCGGCTTCCTGATCGTGATGATGGCGCTGATCCTCGTGCTCGGCATGTTCCTCGAGTCGATCGCGATCATCCTGATCACGACGCCGGTGATCCTGCCGGCGATGCACCACCTGGGCATCAACCCGATCTGGTACGGCATCCTGCTGACGATCAACCTGGAGCTCGCGCAGATCACGCCGCCGGTGGGGATGAACCTGTTCACGATCAAGGCGACCACGCGCGCGCCGATGGCCGACATCGTGCGCGGCGCCGCGCCCTACGTCGCCCTGATGGTCCTCGTGCTGGCGCTGGTGATGATCTGGCCGGAGATCGCGCTGTGGCTGCCCGGCACGATGAGGGATCGCTGAGAGGCTGAGCCACCGGGCGCCGTGACCCAGCTCACGTTCGACGCCCCGCCGGACGGCACCGGTTTGCAGGCGAGCCGCGCACGGGGTACAACGTCCGCATGCGAGTCTGCAAAGAAGTCCCCATGCGCAGCCGAGGCCCCGCGACACGCCGGTCACTGTTTCTCGCGCTGCTGATCGCCTGGGCTGGCCCCGCCATGGCCGGCGAGCCGGTCCGAATCGTCACGGAGGAGTTCCCGCCTTACAACTACACGCTCAACGGCAAGGTGACGGGGCTTGCGACCGAAGTGGTTCAGGCGGTGCTCGACGAAATGAACGTCGAAGGGAACATCCAGTCGATGCCATGGGCGCGGGCCTACGACACGGTGCTGAACTCCGAGAACGTGATGATCTATTCGATCAGCCGTACCGAGCAGCGCGACAAGATCTTCAAGTGGGTCGGCGTGATCGCACCGGGCGACTGGTATCTGTTCTCGCTGCAGGGCCGCAACCTCAATCTGCGGTACCTGGACGAAGCCAAGAAGTACCAGACCGCGACCGTCAACGAAGACGTCGGCGAGCAGTTTCTCGTGTCCAAGGGGTTCGCCATCGGCAAGAACCTGCAGTCGAGCAACAAGTACGAGTTCAACTACCAGAAGCTCAAGCTCGGCCGCGTGGACCTGTGGGTGGCCAACGGCCTCGTGGCCGCGCACCTCGCGCGCGAAGCCGGCGACGACCCGGCCCAGGTGCTCGCGCCGGCCTACCACTTCACGGACCTGGGCAGCGAAGGCAACCACATGGCCTTCGGGCCCAAGACCTCGGACGCCTATGTCGACAGGTTCCGCAAGGCTCTGGAGGCGATCAAGAAGAAGGGCATCTACGACGCCCTGCAGAAGAAGTGGCTGTAGTCGTTTGATGTGGCGCCTTCCGAAGCCGAGGGAGAGCCTGGGCGTTCAGCTGGTCCTTGCAATCCTCGGCTTCTGCCTCGTCTTCACCGTGCTGACCGTCGCGGTGCGCACCTGGTGGGCGTGGCAGGCCGGCGTGGCGGCGATGTCCGCGGAACTGACGCTGATCGAGCAGGTGTACCGGCGCACGCTGTCCAAGGCCATCTGGGAGATGGACAGGGAGTCCCTCGACACGCACATCGCCAGCGCCGCCAACGTGCCGTCGGTGGGCCGCGTCGTGCTGAAGATCACGCCGGCGCATCGCGCGCCCGAGATCGTCGACCGCCGCCAGGCCGGCTGGGTGGAATCCGGCGTGGCGCCTGCACGCCGGCTCGTGCTCGCCTACGAACCCTTCCCCGGTTCGAGCGAGACGCTCGGCGAGCTGTCGCTGTTCGGCGACGAGCGGGTGCTGTGGAGCCGCCTCGGCGAGGAAGTGGCGGCCATCGTCACCACGCAGATCATCCAGTCGCTGCTGCTCGCGAGCCTGATCCTTCTGGTGTTCAGACGGTCGGTGACGGTGCATGTTCAGCGGATCGCGAACCACCTGGGCCGGCTCACGCCGGCCACCCTCTCGCAGCGGCTGCATCTCGACCGACGCGGCCATCGCGAGGACGAACTGAGCCTGCTGGTGGCGGGCGTGAACCAGCTGCAGGGCAACCTTTCCGACTACCTCGAGCGGCAGCAACGCTACGAATCGGAGCTGGCGCAGCACCGTGACCGCCTGGCCGAGCTGGTGCGCGAGCGCACCGGGGAACTGGAGGCCCTGGCCGCGGCGCAGCAGCTGGTGCTGACGCTGTCCAACCGGCTCATCCACGCGCCGTACGACGCTCTCGACGAGCATCTGATCGGCTGCCTGCGGGACGTCGCGCAGCGTCTGGGCGCCTCGACGGCCGCGTGGTACGTGCGCGACGACGCGACCGGCGGGTACACGCTGTACCTGCACTGGCAGGCCGCCGGCGCCCCAGCTTCTTCACGCCTGCAGCGTGTGGCCGCAGGGGACTGGAAGCAGCTTCAGTCCGTGCTCGACCGCGATGAACTGGCGGACTTCCCTTCACAGGCCGCGCTGGCGCAAACAATCGGCGCCGGCGAAGCGGCACGCGTGGCGGAATGGGGCATCGACGCGGCAGCGTTCGCCGAACTGCGCGGCAGCGGCGAACGGTTCGGCCTGCTGATGTTCGGCAAGCCGCAGGCGGTCGCGGCCTGGCAGGCCGACGAGCGCGCGCTGCTCGCGATGACGGCGCAGATGCTCGTGCACAACGTGCGGCACAAGGCGCAGCTCATCGACATCGTGAAGGGGCAGCAGGCGCTTCGGGTCGTCAACGCGCAGCTGGCCGAGCTCGCTCGCAGCGACGCCTTGACCGGCCTCGCGAACCGCCGCCACTTCGACGAGGCGAAGGAGCTGGAGTTCCGGCGCGCGCAGCGGCTGCAGCAGCCGCTGTCGCTGCTGGTGTGCGACATCGACCATTTCAAGGTCTACAACGACGCCAACGGGCATGCGAGGGGCGACGAGTGCCTGCGCGCCGTCGCCGAGGCGATTCGATCGAGCGTCAGACGCGCCGGAGACCTCGTCGCGCGCATCGGCGGCGAGGAGTTCGCGATTTTGCTGTCGGCGACCGACGAAGCGGCCGCGCTCGCGCTGGCCGAACGCATCCTCGACAGCGTGCGCGACGCCGCGATCCCGCACGCGGGATCCGACGCGGGGCCGTTCGTCACGCTGAGCATTGGCCTGGCGGTCAGCACATCGCAGCGCGCGAACGATTTCGATGCGCTGTTCCAGGCGGCGGACGCGGCCTTGTACCGCGCCAAGGCGGGCGGACGAAACCGGGTGGTCACGGCGGCTCCGGCGGCGAGCGAGGCTGCGATCGACCCGCGCGAACCAAGCGACAAGGAAGAAGTGCGATGACGAACACCATGGCGCGCCGCATGTCCGCGGGCCTGCTGCTGGCCTGCTGGCTCCTCGTGTCCGGCGCGCAGGCCCAGACGATCCGCGCGGTCACCGAAGCGACGCCGTGGACCTACCTGCGCGCCGGCAAGCCGGCCGGTTCGGCCACCGAGATCGTGGAGATGACGCTGCAGCGCGGCGGCTTCTCCGACTACCGGCTTTCGTTGTACCCCTGGGCGCGCGCGTACGACATGGCGCTGCACGAACCCGGCGTGCTGATCTTCATGATCGCGCGCACGCCGGCCCGGGAGCCGCTGTTCAAGTGGGTGGGGGAGTTCATGGAGATGAACTACCACCTGTTCAGGCTGAAGGGCCGCGACGAGATCGGCGTGGCCAATCTGGCCGACGCGCAGCGCTACACGATCGGCGTGCTGCGCGACGACGTGCGCCACCAGTACCTGCAGGCGAAGGGCCATGCCCGGCTGGTCGTCTCCGCGGAATCGATCGACAACTTCAGGAAGTTGCTGAGCCGCCAGGTGGACCTCGTCGCGCTGACCGAGACCGAGGCCACGTCGCTGTGTGCGCAGCTGCGAATCGACTGCGGCCGCATCGAGAAGGTCCACATGCTGCGCGAGATGTCGACCGGGCTGTACATGGCCTACAGCGCCACGACGCCCGATTCGATCGTGGAACGCACACGGCTGGCGTTCGACCAAGTCAAGGCCTCGGGCGCGTTGGAGAGGTTGTCGCAGGAGAAGTGAACTGCGCATCCATGCCACGCAGGCGCGTACTCGTGGAGCTTCCTTCCACACGGAGGACACAGAGACACAGAGGGCACGGAGGAAACAGGGGGGCAATCCATAAGACAACGATCTGCTACGGCCCTAGCGGGGGGTCCGCCCAAGCGGCGAGGCGCTGGAAACAGCGTCCGGAAGTGTTCATACTGCCCTCGTTCGGCGCACGGCCGAACGTGGAGTGATCGCATGATGTCTCCCTCTGCGGGCACCTGTTGCCGTTGACGATGCCTCGCCTGCTCGTGTTCGGATCGATCAATCTCGACCTCAGCATCCCGGTGCCGCGGCTGCCCGCGCCCGGCGAAACGCTGCTCGGCGACGCGGCGCTGGTCGCGCCGGGCGGCAAGGGCGCCAACCAGGCCCATGCGGCGCGCCTGCAGGGCTGCGAGGTGGCGCTGGTCGGCGCAGTCGGCGACGACGCCTTTGGCCCCCCGGCGCTGCGGCTGCTGGCCGAAGCCGGCGTCGATCTCGACGGCGTGCGGCGGCTGGGCGGCACATCCACCGGCATCGCGTCGATCTGCGTGATGCCCGACGGCGACAACGCAATCGTCGTGTCGCCGGGAGCCAACGGCCTCGTGCGTGCCGACTGGGTACCCGATGCGGCGCTGCAAGCGGCGCAACTCGTGCTGTTGCAGATGGAAGTGCCGGTCGAAGAGTCGATGCAGCTGGCCCGGCGGGCCAAGCGGGCCGGGTGCACTGTCGTGATGAACCTGGCGCCGGCCCATGCGCTGAACGCGATCGACATGCACGCGCTCGACTGGCTCATGCTCAATCAAACCGAGCTCGCGACGCTGTGCAAGGCGCTGGCGCTGCCAGGCACGTCGCCGCACAGCCAGGCGTCGCTCATCGCCGCGGAACTCGGCGTCAGCGTCGTGCTGACGCTCGGCAGCGACGGCGCGCTGCTGTGCACACTGGACGGCCACACGGTTGCCGAAGCGGCACAGCCCGGTCCAGTCGTCGACACCACCGGTGCCGGCGACACCTTGGCCGGCGTCTTCGCGGCGTGCCTGGCCGAGGGCATCGCACCTGAACGCGCACTGCGCCGCGGGGTCGTGGCCGCCGGCCTTGCCTGCCGCCATCCCGGAGCGCAGGCGGCGCAGCCGCGGCGCATTCACATCGACGAGGCGTTGGAGTTCCCATGACGACACGACACAGGCTGGTGATCGATTGCGATCCGGGCATCGACGATGCACTCGCGCTGCTGCTGGCCGCGGCATCGCCGGAGCTCGAACTGCTCGGTGTCACCTGCGTGGCCGGCAACCGGCCGCTGGCCGCCACCGCCGACAACGCGTGCCGCGTGCTCGACCTCGCCGGGCGGCACACGGTGCCGGTGCATGCGGGCTGCAGCCGGCCGCTGGCGCACGGCGAGCCGCGCTGCAACCTTGTTCACGGCGAAGACGGACTGGGCGGTGTCGCATTGCCCAGAACACGCGGCCCGTCGGACCTGCATGCGGCCGATTTCCTCGAACGCACGCTGTGCGATGCCGATGCGGGCGAGGTGACGCTGGTCGCCGTCGGTCCGCTGACGAACCTCGCGCTGGCAGAGATCAAGCGGCCCGGCCTGCTGCGCCGCGCGCGCGCCGTGCTGGTGATGGGCGGTGCGGCCTTTTGCGACGGCAACATCACGCCGAGCGCGGAATTCAACTTCTATGCCGATGCGCTGGCGGCGCAGACGGTGCTGGGCGCGGGGGCGAATGTCAGCGTGTTCGGCCTGGACGTCACGCGGCAGGCGGCCATGCCGGCCGACTGGATCGAATCGCTGGCTGCGCTGGGCAACCGCTGCGGCGACGCGGCGCGCGCGCTGCTGCGCTCGTTCGCTCGCCCCAACCCGCTGCTGCACGACGCGTGTCCGATCGCCTGGCTGCTCGCGCCCGAGCTGTTCACCGCGCAGCGCTGCACGGTCGCAGTGGACTGGCGGCCCGGCCTCACCGAAGGCCACCTCGCGGCCAAGCGGCTTCCTGCGGACGGCCCTGCCGACGGCAACGTGGCCGAGGTCTTCATCAGCGTACAGGCGGACGGCTTGCGCGCGCTGCTGCGGGAGCGGCTGGCGCGGTTGCCGTGACGGCATCTACGGCCGGCCGTTCTGGCCGGACAGGATGCGCGCGACCAGCCCCGCAAGCTCCTCCAGCGTGTTCTGCTTCTCGAGCAGGCCGCGCACGCCGGCGCCGCGTGCCAGCGCGCGCAGTTCCTGCGTGATGTAGCCGGAGCTGATCACGACCGGCAGGTCGGGCCGGATGCGCGCCAGCTCCTGGGCCACGTCGAGGCCGGAGCACTCGGGCATGTTGAAGTCGGTCACGACGAAATCGAAATCGGACGGGTGCTCGCGCACCGCGGCGAGGGCGCCATGAGCGCTCTGAAAGCTGCTGACCTGGTAGCCCGCGCGCTGGAGCAGGTGCTCGACCATCACCACCATCGTCTCGTCGTCGTCGACGTAGAGCACGCGCTCGCCGTGACCGCGCACGCTGTGGGGCGCGGCGCTTGCCGCCGACGCCGTTGCCGCGGCCGGCTCGACCGCCGGGAAGTACAGGTGCAGCGTGGTGCCGCGGCCGGGCGCGCTGTCGACCGCGATTGCGCCGTGGTGCGCGACGACGATGCCGTGCGCGACCGACAGCCCGAGGCCCGTGCCCTGGCCCACCGGCTTGGTGGTGAAAAACGGCTCGAAGATGCGTTCGCGCGTGGCCTCGTCCATGCCGACGCCGGTGTCGCTGACCCAGAGATGCGCGTAGCGGCCCGGGGTCAGCCCGCCCAGGCGCTGGCACACGGCCGCGTCCAGCGTCACCATGTCCAGGCCGATGCCGATGCGGCCGGTGCCGTCCGGCAACGCATGCCAGGCGTTGGTGCACAGGTTCATCAGCACCTGCTGCACCTGCGTCGCGTCGGCCTGCACGTGCAGCGTGACGTCGCCGAGCGCGACGTCGATCTCCACGCCGGCGGGCAGCGTTGAGCGCAGCAGCCGGTGCGTTTCCTCGACCACCGGCCGCAGCGACTGCGTGAGCAGTTCCTGCGGCTCGCGGCGGCTGAAGGTGAGGATCTGGCGCACCAGCGTGCGCGCGCGCACGCTCGCCTTGCGCACCTCCTCGAGGTAGGGCGTGGCCGCATGCGCGTCTCCCACCGCCTCGAGCGCGAGCGCCACGTTGCCGAGGATGGCGCCCAGGATGTTGTTGAAGTCGTGCGCGATGCCGCCGGCCAGCGTGCCGATGGAGTCCATCTTCTGTGCATGGAGCAGCTTGGCTTCGTATTCGCGCAGGTCGGCCTCGGCCGACTTGCGTTCGCTGATGTCGGTCAGCGCCACGCGCGCCTTTGGCCCGGAACCGTCGGCCGTCACGCGCATGCAGTCGAGTTGCACATGCATCGGCGCCGCGCCGCCGCGTTGCAGCGTCAGTTCGAGCCGCTGCCGCTCGCCGCGATGCAGCACGTGCAGGAAGTGCTCGTACCAGCGTTCGATGTCCTGCGCCGAGACGAACTGCGCGAAGCGGGCATTCGACAGCCGGTCCCGGCGCACACCCAGCATGTCGGCGGCGGTGAGGTTGAGCTGCTCGATCTCGCCGTCGACCGACAGCGTCATGTAGCCGACCGGGGCGAAGTCGTAGAGATCGACATAGCGATCGCGGGACAGCTCGAGGTCGACCTGCGCCTGGCGGTGCTCGGCGCGGATCACGGCCTGCGCCAATTCGCGTTCCATCACCGGTGCGAGCCGCGCGAGGTTCTGCTTCATCACGTAGTCACTGGCGCCGGCCTTCATCGCCTCGACGGCGACCTCCTCGCCGATCGTGCCCGAGACGAAGATGAACGGGATGTCCAGGCCGAAGGATCGAAAGACCGCCAGCGCCTCGACCCCTGTGAAGCTGGGCATGCGGAAATCCGACAGCACGGCGTCCCAGCGCTCCTCACGGAACGCGCGGCGCAGGGACTCGATGTCCTGCACTCGCCGGTAGGTCGGCGCGAACCCGCCGCGCTGCAACGTGCGCACGACGAGCTTGGCGTCATCCTCGGAGTCCTCGACGACGAGGACCCTGACTTCCTTGCCCGTTGCCTTGCCCATCGATTCGCTCACGGGCTGGGCCTCTCCGGTGGAATCTGGTTGATCATCAGCCAGTAGATGCCGAGCACCTTCACCGCTTCGATGAATTCGGCGAAGTCCACCGGCTTGCGCACGTAGCTGTTGGCGCCCAGCGTGTAGCCGGAAACCAGGTCGTGCTCCTCCTTCGACGAGGTCAGGATCACCACTGGCAGAAAACGCGTTCTCTCGTCGGCGCGGATCGCCTTGAGCACCCCCAGCCCGTCGAGCTTGGGCAGCTTGAGGTCGAGGATGACGAGCGTGGGCAGTTCCTTCGACGCGCGATCGGCGTGGGCGCCGCGCGCGAACAGGAAGTCCAGCGCCTCGACGCCGTCGCGCGCGACCACGAGCGGGTTCATCAGGTGGCTGCGCTTGAAGGCGCGCAGCGTCAGCGCCACGTCGTCGGGGTTGTCTTCAACCAGCAAGATCACTTTGTTGTCGTCGCTCATGGCCGTGGTCCCCGAGAGTGAAAAAGAAGGTCGCGCCGCGGGCCGGCTGCGACTGCGCCCAGATCTTTCCATCGTGCCGGCGGACGATGCGCTGCACGATCGCGAGCCCGATCCCGGTGCCCGAGAATTCGCTTTCGTGGTGCAGGCGCTGGAACGCGCCGAACAAGCGGTCGGCGTACGCCATGTCGAACCCGACGCCATTGTCGGACACGAAGCAGGCCGGCGTGCCGTTGTGCTCGGCGCGGCCCACGCGGATCACCGGCTGCTCGGTCTTGGCCGTGAACTTCCAGGCGTTCTCCAGCAGATTTTGCATCGCGATTTGCATCAGCGACCTGTCGGCACGGACCTTCAAGCCGTCGTCGATCTCGAAGCGAACGGTCCGATCGGGATGTTGCTGCTGCAAGGACGCGGCGATCTCGCGCGCGATCACGCTCAGGTCGATCGGGCGGATCGCCAACTCGGTGCGCGTCACGCGCGACAGGCCGAGCAGCTCGTCGATCAGCCGCCCCATGCGCTGGCTGGCGGCGCGAATGCGGTGCAGGCTGTCTCGCGCCTCGTTGTCGAGCTTGTCGCCATAGTCTTCGAGCAGCGCGAGCGAGAAGCCGTCCATGCTGCGCAACGGCGCGCGCAGGTCGTGCGACACCGAGTAGCTGAAGGCTTCGATTTCCTTGTTCAGCGCGGCCAGCTCCTGGTTGCTGCGCTCGATCTGCGCGAACGACGAACGCAGTGCGCTCGTCATCGCGTCGAAGTTGCGCGACATCTCGCCGATCTCGTCGTCGCCGCCGATGTCGAGCTTGAAGTTCCAGTTGCCCGCCGCGACTTCGCGGGTGGCCTGTTCGAGGCGGCGGATCGGCGCGAGCACGCCGCGGTGAATGAGCCAGCCGGCGCCGCCGGTGGTGGCGCCGATCAGCACCAGGCCGGCCAGGAACACGATCACCACGCGGCGTTGCGCCTCGCTGATGCGCGCGGTCGAGTAGTCGCTGAGGCGAAACGCGTCGACGAGGCTCTCCTGCTGCAGGATCAGCAGTTGCCGCGACAGCTGCGCCTCGAACCGCCGCATCGTGTTGGGGTCGGCCGCCGTGCCGTCGTCGACGGACGGCGCGGCCAGCAGCTCCGCGAAGATGCGCTGCGTCGCCGCGCTGCGCTCGCGCAGGTCGGACAGGATCTCCTTCGCCTCGGGGTCGGAAAACGGGTGGGTGGCGAGCAGCTGGTCGAGCCGGCTTGCCACGCGGCGTTCCTGCATGTGGGCGCGTTCCGGACGGTGCAGGATGTACTCGAA
>DATKCI010000109.1:0-30758 GCA_035513255.1 Piscinibacter sp.
GGTGACGGCGCGGGGTGCCGGCGCGGGGTGACGGCGCGGGGTGACGGCGCGGGGTGACGGCGCGGGGTGACGGCAGGTTGGCGCACAAGGGATGAAATCGGGGTTGAGCGCGTCACGCACCGCCGCTCCCCGGATTCATCCGGGCCACGATCGGACCGACCGCGCTCACCCCCGCTCCTTCAACTCGCGCGTGATCGAGTCGCGCGTGCCCATCAGCAGCCGCTCCATCGCCGCGCGCGCCGCCGCCGGATCGCGGCGGCGGATCGCGTCAAGCACCTCGCCGTGCCGGGGCAGCGACGCGCCGTACGAATCGCTGGAGATCCGAAAGCTGACCAGCAGGCCGACGCCGATCACGCTGCCCATTTGCACGAGCAACTCGTTGTGCGTGCACGCGAGCACCTGCCGGTGGAAGCGCAGGTCGGCGTCGATCGCGGCGTCGCTCGAATGGTCGGTGGTGTCCATCGCGGCGTAGGCCTCGGCCAGCGCGGCGATGTCCGCGGCGCTCGCGCGCTCGGCCGCCATCTCGGCCGCGCCCGGCTCGATCAGGCGGCGAATCTCGTAGAGCTCGCGGAAGAACTGCTCGCGCGGCATCGCGGCATAGCGCCAGCCGAGCACGTCCAGGTCGAGCAGGTTCCAGTGCATCGGCGCAAGCACCCGCGTGCCGGTGCGCGTGCGGGTTTCGAGCAGGCCCTTGGCGGCCAGCGTCTTCACCGCATCGCGCACCACCGAGCGGCTCGCCCGCAGCTCTTTGCCGAGATCGGCTTCGTTGGGCAGCACCTCGTCCGGCTTCAGGTCGCCGCGCACGATGCGGCTGCCGAGCGTCTCGACGAGTTGCGAGCACAGGTTGCGCTTGCGCGGGGGTGCGGCGCGCTGGAACGGCCCCGGACTAAAAATCATATGAATAGTCTACCTTCAATAGAAATCGTTCGTTGACAGCTCATGCCGCCTCGTTCATATAATATGATTAATCGTTCCGTCGACGTTTGCATGAGGAGGAGAGAGCCATGACCCGCTTGCTGTTCCGCGCCATTGCCGCCTGTTCGCTGCTGCTGGCCGTCTCGGCCATCCCGCTCGCCGCCCACGCGCAGGAGTTTCGCCTGCGGATGGGACACGACCAACCGCTGGGCAGCATGTACGACGAAGGCCACCAGATGTTCCGCAAGCTGGTCGAGGAGCGCTCGGCCGGCCGCATCAAGGTCGAGGTGTTTCCGGCCGCGCAGCTCGGCGCCGAGGTCGCGATGCTCGAGGGCGTGCGCCTGGGCTCGATCGACGTGATCTGCGCCAATGCCGCCAACGCGGCGACGGTGGTGCCTGAGCTCGGCTTGTTCAGCGTGGCCTACCTGTTCAAGGACATTCCGCACTTCGAGCGTGTGATCGGCGATGCGCGCTTCGGCAAGCGCATCGACGAGCTTATCGCGGCCCGCAAGCTCGGCATCCGGAGCATCGGCTTCTATTCCGCGGGGGTGCGCAACGTCTACAGCCGCAAGGGCTCGATTGCCGGTCCCGACGACCTGAAGGGTGTGAAGCTGCGCGTGCAGAACAACCCGGTCGAGGTGCGCGTGTGGGAGACCCTGGGTGCCATCCCGACGCCGATGAACTTCGGCGAGGTCTACCAGGCACTGCAGTCGGGCGTGCTCGACGCCGCGGAAAACGGGCTCGCGGTCGTGGAGTCGAACAAGCACTACGAGGCGGCGAAGTTCATCTCGCAGACCGAACATCAGCGCAGCCTCGCGCTGCTCATCATCAACGAGCGCAAGCTGGCCAGCCTGCCGGCCGACCTGCAGAAGGTCGTGCTCGACGCCGCGGCGCAGGCCGCAGTGCACGAGCGCAAGAAGGATGCGGAATTCGTCGCCGCCGCGGCGGACCGGCTGAAGGCCAAGGGCGCCGTGCTCACCTCGCCGGACAAGGCCAAGTTCGTGTCGCTGATCGCGCCGATCCAGAACGACGTGGCCAAGGAATTGAAAGCGCAGGAGCTGCTGCAGATCGTTCGTGCGCACGCGCTCTGAGTTGCATGGGAGGACGGACCAGGAGGCCGAACCGTGGAGCGCCTCCTGGTCCACATCGAACGCCTGCTGATTCCGCTGCTCGCGGCGCTGCTGGCGCTGATCACCGCCGGGGTGTTCATCCAGGTGCTGCTGCGCTACCTTTTCGCCACGTCGTTTCTGTGGGGCGAGGAGTTGTCGTTGTTCGCGTTCATCTGGAGCGTGTTCCTCGGTTCGGCGATCTGCTCGCGCCGCCACGTGCACTTCTCGTTCGACATGTTCGACACCCTGCTGACGGGGCGCGCCGCCGCGTTTCAGCGGCTGCTGGTGGACCTGGCGGTGCTGGCCGTCACGGTGCTGCTGGTCGCCGCCGGGTGGGACTTCTCGCGGCTCAGCCTGCAAAGCTGGTCGCCGGCACTCGGCATCACGCTGTTCGTTCCGACCGTGATCATCCCGCTCGCCGGCGCGCTGATGCTGGTGGTGAGCGTGGTCGACATCGCACGCGACGGGCGGGCCCTCATCACCGGAGCGGCCGCCTGATGCACCCGCTGACGCTGCTGCTCGTGCTGCTGAGCGTGACGCTCGTGGCCGGCGTGCCGATCTCCTTTGCGCTGATCCTCTCGTCGGCGGCGGTGGTGTGGGCGGCCGACCTGCCGCTGACCGTGGTGGTGCAGCAGATGTTCGTCGGCATCAACAGCTTCACCCTGCTCGCGCTGCCGTTCTTCTTTCTCGCCGGCAACGTGATGACCCATGGCGGCATCTCCGAGCGGTTGGTCAAGCTCGCGATGGCGCTCGTCGGCCACCTGCGCGGCGGGCTGGCGCATGTGAACGTGGTGGTCGGCATGTTCATTTCGGGCATCTCCGGCAGCAGCACGGCGGACGCCGCCGCGATCTCGTCGATCTTCGCGCCGGCGATGAAGAAGCGCGGCTACGACGAGCGCTTTTCGGTGTGCCTGTCGGCCTGCACGTCGACGATGGGGGCGGTGATCCCGCCGTCGATCCTGATGGTGGTCTACGGCGCGACGGCCAACACGTCGATCGGGGCGCTGCTGATCGGCGGCATCGTGCCCGGCATCCTGATGGGTCTGGCGCTGATGGTGCAGTCGCACGTGTTCGCGGTGAAGTACGACTTTCCGCGCGAGCACCCGCGCTTTCTCGGGCTGCGCGCCGTGTGGGCCGGCGTGAAGGCCTCGGTGTGGCCGCTGGGGGTGCCGGTGATCATCATCGTCGGCATGGTCGGCGGCGTGTTCACACCCACCGAATCGGCGGCGGTGGCCGCCGTGTATGCCCTCTTCATCACGCTGTTCGTCTTCAAGAGCCTCAGCTGGCGGGCGCTGCCGAAGATCTTCGGCGAGACCGCCGTGCAGTTCTCGCAGGTGCTGTTTTGCCTGGGCGGCGCGACGATCTTCGGCTGGCTGCTCGCGTTCTACCAGGTGCCCGACATCGTCACCGACTTCATCGTCAGCTTCACGCGCGACCCGATCGTCGTGATGGTGCTGATCGTGTTCGTCAACGTGCTGCTCGGCACGTTCATGGACGCGCTGCCGGCGATCCTGATCTTCGTGCCGATCATCCACCCGCTGGCGGTGGAGGTGGGCATCCATCCGGTGCACCTGGGCGTGATCGTCGTGATGACGCAGTCGTTCGGCCTCTTGACGCCGCCGCTCGGCATGTGCGCGATGACCGCCTGCGCGGTGGCCGGCGTGTCGATGGCGCGGATCCAGAAATTGCTGCACATCATGATGCTCCCGCTCCTGCTGGTCATCATGCTGTGCGCGCTCGCCCCGTGGACGGCGCTGGCGCTGCCGCGCGTGCTGGTGCCGAACTGGCTTTAGGGAAGGAAAACTGACATGAGCCTCCAGAGCGACCTCGAGACCCCGGCCGTCACGGTCGACATCGACATCATGGAAGACAACATCCGGCGCGTGCAGGCCCACCTGTCGGCGCACGGCATCGCGAACCGGCCGCACATCAAGACGCACAAGATCCCGGCGCTCGGCAAGCTGCAGATGCAGGCCGGTGCAGTGGGCATCACCTGCCAGAAACTCGGCGAGGTGGAGGTGTTCGCCGACGCCGGCGTGGCCGACGACGTGCTGCTGACGTTCAACATCCTCGGTGCGGCCAAGACCGAGCGGCTGATGGCCTTGTCCCGGCGCCTGAAGCGCCTCGCCGTCGTGCTCGACAACGAGGCCGTCGCGAAGGGCTTGTCGCAGGCCGCCGTGCAGCATGGCGGCGACGTTCGCTTCCTGATCGAGTGCGACACCGGCATGGGCCGCAACGGCGTGCAAACCCCGCAGGCGGCGCTCGACCTGGCGCGTTCGGCGATCAAGCTGCCGCACATGCAGTTCGAGGGGCTGATGACGTTCCCGACACGCTATCCCGGCTCGCATGCGTTCTTCGAGGAGGCGCTCGCGCTGTTCAAACGGGCGGGCATTGCGGTGCCGGTGGTCTCGGGCGGCGGCACGCCGGCGATCTTCGGCGTCGAGCAGTTCCCGATGCTGACCGAGCACCGCGCCGGCACCTACCTCTTCAACGACGTGATGACGGTCGCCTCGGGCACCGCCACCTGGGACAACTGCGCGATGCGCGTGCGCGCGACGGTGGTGAGTCGGCCTACCGACACGCGCGCGGTGATCGACTGCGGGACGAAGGTGCTGACGTCCGACCTGTACACCGTGACCGGCTACGGGCACGTGGTGGAGTACCCCGACGCGGTGATTCCGCATCTGTCGGAGGAGCACGGGGTAATCGATTTGTCGAAGTGCGCCGAACGGCCGGCAGTGGGCGACATCGTGCACGTGATCCCGAACCACTGCTGCGTCGTCAGCAACATGGTCGACGAGATCGTCGGTGTGCGCGGGGGGCGGGTGGAGCAGGTGTGGACGGTGGCGGCGCGCGGCGCCGTGCGATGAACGGACAAACCAACGGAGCAAGCTCATGACTCTGAAACGCTACGGCACCGGCGAGATCGGCCCCGGCAACCAGGCTCTGCCGTTCGCACGCGCGGTGCAGGCGGACGGCTGGCTCCACGTCTCCGGCCAGGTCCCGATGGTCGACGGCGAGATCGTTCCCGGCGGCATCGTGCCGCAGACCCAGCAGGCGATCCGCAACCTCCTCGCGATCCTGCAGGAGGCCGGCTACGGCACCGAGCACGTCGTGCGCGTTGGCGTGTGGCTCGCCGATGCGCGCGACTTCTGGGCCTTCAACAAGGTTTATGCGCAGACCTTCGGTGCCGCCCCGCCCGCGCGGGCTTGCGTGCAATCGCCGATGATGGTGGACTGCAAGGTCGAGATCGATTGCGTGGCCTATCGTCAACCATGAACGAACCGGATTCGATGTTCCGCCTGGACGGCAAGGTCGTTCTCGTGACCGGCGCGAGCCGCGGCATGGGGCAGGCGATCGCGGTGGCGCTGGCCGGCGCGGGCGCCGATGTGATCGGCGTCGCCAGGGGCGACATGGTCGCCACCCGCTGCGCGGTGGAGGCGACCGGCGCACGGTTTCTCGCGCTGGCGGCCGACCTGTCGCAAGGGGCCTGTGTGCCGCCGCTCGTGGACCAGGCACACGCCTGGCAGGGCCGCCTCAACGTGCTCGTCAACAACGCCGGCATCGTCCGCCGGGGCGTTGCGCTCGGCGTGTCCGAAGCCGACTGGGACGTGGTGATCAACGTCAACCTGCGCTCGGTCTTCCTGCTGTCGCAGGCGGTGGCGCGCTGCTTCATCGAGCAAGGAAGCGGCGGCAAGATCATCAACACCGCGTCGATGCTGTCGTTCCAGGGCGGCATTCGCGTGCCCGCCTACACCGCGTCGAAGTCGGCCGTGATGGGGCTGACAAAGGCGCTGGCCAACGAGTGGGCGCCGCACGGCATCAACGTGAACGCAATCGCGCCCGGCTACATCGCCACGGAGTTGACGAGCCTGCTGCAGCAGGACGAACAGCGCTGCGCCGAGATCACCGCCCGCATCCCGGCAGGGCGCTGGGGGCGCCCGGACGACGTGGCCGGCGCGGCCGTGTTCCTGGCGTCGCGTGCATCGGACTACGTGCACGGGCACACGCTGGCGGTGGATGGTGGGTGGCTGGCGCGGTAGCGGTGCAGTGGCCGCATGTCGTTCGCTCTCCACCTCTCTTCAGGCCACCGCTTCCGGCCCGCGCTGCGGACCGGATGCAGCACTTTCAGGGCACGGCCTGTGGTGATTGGGGACTTCGTCTTGCCCATCACAATCCATCTGATGGATCACTACGAACGTTTGCGCTTGCGCGGCCTCACGCTGCCGCCGGCGCCGCGCCCGATTGCGAGCTACCGCACCTACGTGCTCGAAAGCGGCCTGCTCTATCTGTCGGGCCAGGGCCCCTTGACGAGCGACGGGCGCTATGCACCGGCAAGGTGGGGGTCGACGTCAGCACCGAGGAGGCCTATGCGCATGCGCGGCTGGTGGGGATCAACCTGCTGGCGGTGATGCACGAGGCGCTCGGCGACCTGGGGAGGGTCAAGCGCATCGTCAAGTTGCTCGGGCTGGTGAATGCGGCGTCCGATTTCGTCGATCACCCGCGGGTCGTCAACGGCTGCTCCGATCTGTTCATCGACGTCTTCGGGCACGAAGACGGCGGCCACGCCCGCTCGGCCATCGGCGTGGGCTCCCTCCCGGGGAACATCACCGTCGAGATCGAGGCGGTCGTCGCGGTGCACGGCCCGTAGCCCGGATGAAATGCGGGAGCGCGGCGCTTCACCGCGCCGCGCCCGCGATCTCAATGTTCCTATCGAGGGACACACGCGGAACGGGCAAACACCATGCCCGCGCACCGCGCTGCACCGCCTCGACCGGAAAGCGACCGACCCGGCTGCACGATGACCCAGTCGGAGCCGCTGGCGCGTCAGCGCGCGCTGAGTGCCAGCCACCGCTGAAGCTGCGCGCAGACGGCGGCGCTGCTCAGCAGTTGCATGTGGTTCGTTGCGCAGGCCACCCACTGCCGCTCCTCGGGGAAGCCCAAGGTCCGCGCAGGGTCGGCATGGCGGCCGAGCGCGCTGGCCAGCGGCACCAGCCCGTCGCCGAGCAGGCGGTCCTTGAGGTCGCCGCTTTGCGCGCCGGTGGTCGCCGCCATCGCGAAGCAGCGCACGCCGTCCGGCAACGGCAGATGCGGCCGGCCGTCATCGTGGCGCGCGAAGCGGTCGCGCCCCGCCCAGTCTTCGTCGAGCAGGTAGCCGTGGCGCAGGTCCGTGATGCCGGCGCTGCGCACCTTGCCGAGCCGCGCGAACGGCGCGGCATAGGGCGTCGCGCCGAGCACGAGGTCGACCCAGTTTCCGGCGCGCTCCAGCGGCGCGCCGTGGTGCGGTGTGCCGAGGAACACCAGGTCGTCCACCCGCGCAGGCCAGCGGTGGCGGGCCTGCGTGCCGTGGTGGATCGCGCTGCGTGCCAGCAGGCCGCCCATGCTGTGGCCAAGCAGCACCAGCCGCTGCACCGCGTGCGGCCACTGATCGAGCAGCCGCTCGAGCTGCTGCGCAAGCGCCTGGGCGTTGGTCGACACGTGCTGCCCGCTGTTGTAGTGCAGGTAGACCGGGGTGTAGCCGAGTTCGCGCGCCAGCGCTGCACCATGGTCGTGGCCGTTGCGCGACCACTGCAGGTCGTTCAAGCACAGGCCGTGCAACAGCACCAGCAGCCGGCCGCCGGCGTCGGGCAGTGCCGCCGCGAGTGCCGAGCGTTCCAGCACGAGCGGCCGGCCGTTGCACCGAAACGCCATCGTGATGGCGAGCGGGTTGGCCGTGGCGGCGAGGTGATCGCCGAGCACGCCGTTCAATGCGGCGACGATCGCCTCGCGCTGCAGGCTCGGATCGTCGGCGCTCAGCGCCGGCGCGAGCAGGCCGAGCAAGGCGTCGGCACTGCCGCCGACCAGGCGCGTGACGCCGCGAACGGTCTTGTAGACCAGGCCGGTGATGCCGCGGGTGCGGCCCACGCGCGACGGTGCGTAGATGCCGGGCAGGCGCGCGATGCGCTCGTGCATCGCCTCGACCAGGTCGGCGAGTCCGGCGGTGGCCTCGGTGGCCAGGCGCACGGCGCCTCGCACGTCGGAGTTTCGCGGCAAGGGGCGTCGGGGCATCGTGCGGGCTCGCGCTTGGCGCGGCGCTGGGCCGCGCGACATGAACAACGTCAGGCGATGCGCTTCTTCCCGGCAACGCCCTTGAAGAGGGTATAGCAGAACACGCCGTCGACCTCTGCGGCGCGATGCAAGTCGCGAACGCCCACATCGAACGCCTCGGCCGTGATCAGCCCCGCCGACAGCGCCGCATCGCGAACGCCCTCGATCATCGCGGTGAACGTCTTGCGCGTGAAACCGTCGGCCAGGTCCGGGCGGCTCCCATCCACGTAGACCATGCGCGGCGAGACATGAACCGCCTCGAAGCCCGCCTGAACCAGCAGCGGATGGAGCTGCCGGCCGATCAGCGGATTGCCGCCGGCCCGCTGCTGCAAGACGACCTGGCACTGGATCGCCCGATGCGCCGCCGCGCTGTCGGGATGAAAAGCCGTCAGCCCGTGATCGCCCTCGATGACGGTCAGCGTGCCGCCGGGCACGAGCAGCCGCTCGAGAATCGCAAGCGCCTCGGCAGGCCGAGCGAGGTGCTCCAGCACGAAGCAGACGAACACGTGATCGAAGGACCCGGCGTCGAAGGGCAACGCAAAGAGATCGGCTTGGCGGAACACCACGTTGACGAGCCCGGCCTCGTCGGCGCGCCGCCGTTCCGTGGAATCTACGGAACCGACAACACCACGCGGCTTGCATGCAGCGCCTGCATCGCGGCGGTGCCGGCGCGGTTCACCTCGGCGGATTCGCCGGCCTCGAGAACGATGTCGTCGGCTCCGTCCTGCACCGTGATCCACAGGCGGCCTTGCAGGCAGTCCACGCGCACACGACCGCTGAGTCGCACCGCAAGCAACTCGCGCGGCAGCAGCGTGAGGTCGAGTCGGTGGCTGGTGATCTGCATGCGAATATGCGTCCGGGTGGCCTGCATTCTGGGCAGCACACCGATGTCGCTCAAACGATCTTTGCGCATGCCTGGCATGCGCCGCACGCATGGAAAAACACGCACGGCCCCGGATCTCGCTGGACATGCTGAAGGGTTTCGAGGCCGCCGCGCGGCGCTTGAGCTTCACGCTCGCGGCGCAGGAGCTGTTCGTCACGCAGTCGGCGATCAGCCGTCAGGTGAAAACGCTCGAAGACCAACTGGGCGTGCCGCTGTTTCGCCGCGTGAACCGCGGACTGCAGCTCACCGAAGCCGGCCTGACGCTGCACGCGGCGGTCACCGCGGCGTCGTCTCTCATCGACGACGCGACCGAGAACCTGCTCGGCGCCCAGAGCCGGCAGTCGCTGACGGTGGCCGCCGCCGTGCCGTTTGCATCGCTGTGGCTCGCGCCTCGGCTGCAGCGCTTCACGTCCGCGCATCCGCACTGCGAGATTCGCGTCGCCGCGACCAACAACCCGGGCGAGGTCGACCAGGCGGCGACGGACGTGGCGATCTGGCACTTCCGCCCGGGCAGCGCGCCGGCGTCGGCACGCCGCCTCGCCGCCGACGAAGTGCTGCCGGTGTGCGCGCCTGCCCTGCTGAAGGATCGTGCACGGCCGCTGCGCACACCGGCCGACCTGTCGCACCACGTGCTGCTGCGCTACGAGACGCTGATCGGCGGTCGTCGGCGCGTGGACTGGGTGCGCTGGCTGCAATCGGTCGGCCTCGGCAAGCTGCGGCCCGCCGGCGCCTGCAGTTTCTCGCACTACGACCAGGTGATCCAGGCGGCACTCGACGGCGCCGGCGTGGCGCTTGGGCGGTTGCCGCTCGTGGCTCGTTGTCTGAACGCAGGCGTGCTGGTGGCGCCGTTTCCGCAAGCGCGAGTGGTGACCGGCGCGTGGCACGTGGTCAGCGCACCGGCTGCGTCGCAACGGCCATTGGCAAAGGCGTTCGTGGAGTGGTTGCACGCCGAGGCGCTTCGGCCCGACGGCGGGTGAAAACCTGCGCTGCCACCCCGGCGTTCGCCGGGGTGGCAGCGCAGGAATGAACCGGGGCCATGGTCTCGCGCGGCCTCATCCAAGATCCAGAGTAGTGCCGGGGTGAGGGTGCCCGCCCCGCTCAGCCGCTCAAATCGTCGCAAGCGCCCGCTTCAGATCCGCTCGCAGGTCTTCCACGTCTTCGACGCCCACCGACAGCCGCACCAGCGCGTCGCCGATCCCCAGCGCCGTCCGGGTCTCCAGCGGAATCGTCGCGTGCGTCATGATCGCCGGGTGCTCGATCAGGCTTTCGACACCGCCGAGGCTTTCGGCCAGCGAGAAGATCTTCACCGCCTCCAGGAAGCGCCGCGCGCCGTCGAGATCGGTCTTCAGGTCCATCGAGATCATGCCGCCGAAGCCGTGCATCTGCTGTTTCGCGAGCGCGTGCTGCGGGTGCGATTCGAGGCCGGGGTAGTGCACCCGCGCGACCTGGGGCTGCTGCTCGAGCCAGCGCGCGAGATCGAGCGCACTGCTGCAATGGCGTTCCATGCGCAGCGCGAGGGTCTTCACGCCGCGCAGTGTGAGGAAACTGTCGAAGGGACCGGCGATCGCACCGACCGCGTTCTGCAGGAACCCGAGGCGCTCGCGAATCGGGTCCAGGCGCGAGCCTTGGCCGACGATCGCCACGCCGCCGATCACGTCGGAGTGGCCGTTGAGGTACTTCGTCGTCGAGTGCACGACGATGTCGAAGCCCAGTTCCAGCGGGCGCTGCACCCACGGGCTCGCGAAGGTGTTGTCGACCGCGCACAGGATGCCGCGATCGCGGCAGATGCCGGCGATCGCACGCAGGTCGGCCAGGCGCAGCAGCGGGTTGGTCGGCGTTTCGACCCAGACCAGCTTGGTCTGCGGCGTCAGCGCGGCCACGAGCTTGTTCGTGTCCGTCAGGTCGACGAAGCTGAAGCGGTGGCCGGCGCTGTGCGAGCGCACCCGCTCGAACAGCCGGAAGGTGCCGCCGTAGACGTCGTCGCCGGAGACGACGTGCGCGTTGGCGTCGAGCAGCTCCAGCACCGTCGAGATCGCGGCGAGTCCCGACGCGAAGGCGAAGGCCTGCGAGCCGCCCTCGAGGTCGGCGACGCAGCGCTCCAGCGCCCAGCGCGTGGGGTTGTGCGATCGCCCGTAGTCCAGCCCCTTGTGCACGCCCGGGCTGCTCTGCACGAAGGTCGAGGTGGCGTAGATCGGCGGCATGATCGCGCCGGTGGACGGGTCGGGCGACTGGCCCGCATGGATCACGCGGGTGCCGAAGGCGAGGTTCTTCTTCAGGTCGTCGTGGCTCACTTCAGCGTTCTCCGCAGGTGGTTCAACAGGTCGAAGCGGGTGATCAGGCCGTGGAAGGTGCTGCCCTCGGCAACGATGGCGACGAGCCCCTTGTCGAGCACGGCTTCGAGCTCGGCGAGGCTCGCTTTCGGCGCGAGGGTCTCGGGGGCGTCGGTCATCGCCGAGCTGACCGGCGAGCGAAAACGCGCCGCGTCGGCGTGCACGCTGAGCAGCAGGTCCGATTCGTCGAGCACGCCGACCAGGCGAGCGCCGGCTAGCACCGGCAGCTGCGACACGTCGGCCGCGCGCATGCGCGCGAAAGCCGTCAGCAAGGTGTCGTCGGGACCGACGCTGACGACGCTGCCTTCCTCGAAGCGGCGCGAGACCACGTCGCGCAGGTCGCCGTAGCGCTTGCGCGGCAGCAGGCCCTGGTCGAGCATCCACTGGTCGTTGTACATCTTCGACAGGTAGCGCGTGCCGGTGTCGACGACGAAGCTGACCACGCGCTTGGGCGTCTTCTGCTCGCGGCAGTAGCGCAGCGCCGCGGCGAGCAGCGTGCCGGTGGACGAGCCGCCGAGAATGCCCTCGGCGCGCAGCAGCTCGCGCGCGGTGCCGAAGCTTTCTTCGTCGGGGATCGAATAGGCCGCGCAGATGCCGGACAGGTCGGCAATCGTGGGAATGAAATCTTCGCCGATGCCTTCCACCGCCCACGATCCGGCCTGGCCGAACTTGCCGGTGCGCACGTACTCGGCGACGATCGAGCCTTGCGGGTCGGCGAGGATGAAGCCGCATTCGGGCTGCACCTTGCGGAAGTAGCGGGTGAGGCCGGCCAGTGTGCCGCCGGAGCCGACGCCGCACGCGATCGCATCGACGTCGTGCCCCATCTGCTGCCAGATCTCGGGGCCGGTGCTGGTCTCGTGCGCGAGCGCGTTGGCCGGGTTGTTGAACTGGTCGGCGAAGAAGGCGCCGGGAATGTCGGCCGCGAGACGCGCGGCGAGGTCCTGGTAGTAGTCGGGATGGCCCTTGCCGACGTCGGAGCGGGTGATGTGCACTTCGGCGCCCAGCGCCTTCAGGTGCAACACCTTTTCGGTCGACATCTTGTCGGGCACGACGAGCACGACGCGGTAGCCCTTGGCGCGCGCCACCAGCGCGAGCCCGAGGCCGGTGTTGCCGGCGGTGGCCTCGACGACGGTGCCGCCGGGCCGCAGCCGCCCGTCGCGTTCGGCGGTGTCGACCATCGCGAGACCGATGCGGTCCTTGATCGAGCCGCCGGGGTTCTGCGATTCGAGCTTCAGGAAGAGGGTGCAGGGGCCGGTGTCGAGCCGCGTGACCTGCACCAGCGGCGTGTTGCCGATCTGGTCCAGCACCGCGGGGCGGGTGTTGTTCGTCATGCCGTCACCTCGTGGGTTGAAAGGCCGGCGCCGCGCGGGTGGCGCGGCGGCGCCTTGGAGGTGCATCGTAGCGCTGGCGGGGCATGGGCGCCACGGGGGACATGCCGGCAGGGGCCGGCTGCGCTCCGGAAGGCGTCGCGCACCAACAGCTCCGTTCGGGCTGAGCCTGTCGAAGCCCCGCGCGGCATCGCGCCGGCACTTCGACTTGCCTTTAGTCCTGAGCTTGTCGAAGGGTCAGTGCGAACGGGCTTGGGTGGTGTGCGCGGCGTTTAGGGCAGGCAGTTTGGGGCCAGCTTGTCGATGCTGCCCTGGCAGTAGGCTCGATTGCTTTCGTCGATGTCCCCGAGCAGGCCTCGCATCCGCACAAGTTGCTCGCCCGCCGCGCTCGCGTCCCCACTCGCCGCCAACGCCCGACCGAGTGCCTCATGTGCGAAGAAGCGCTCGAACGCGTCGGCCCCGTTCGATTCGCAGACCGCGAGGCACGACCTCGCATGCACCACCGCCTGCGCGCCGTCGCCGGTGGCCGCCGCGCACAGCGCGAGCATGTAGTCGGCCCGTTCGACGTTGACCCACGTGCCCGCTTCCGCCCACGTGCTGCGCGACAGCCGGGCCGATTCCATCATCAGCGCGTCGCGCTCGGCCCCGCGCGGACCTTCCTCCAGCTGCGCGGCAAGGTTGTGGTAACAGGCGGCAAGCGCCTTGGGCGTGTCCTGGTCGTCGGGGAACGCGTCACGCGCCAGCGCGGCGGCCGACTGCAGCAGCGAACGGGCAGCGGCCACATCGCCGCGCGAGGCGAGGCCGCAGACGGCGCTGCCGTGTGCACGAACGGCGGCGGCACGCGGCAACGGCTCCGCCGGTGTGTCCGCGCCTCGCACGAGCGCCGCAGCGAGGCATGCACGCACCAGCGCCGGCTCGCTGTCGGAGTGGCGCGCCGCCGCCGGCGCAAGAGAGGCGAGGCATCGCGCCAGCGCGTCGCCGTCGCCCAGGTGCGCGACGAGAACGTGTTCGGCGAGCTGCGCGAAGTCGCCGGCCTTGTCCGGCGCCTGCTCCAGCAGCGCGACGCCTTGCGGCAGCCGCGCCGCGACCCCCTGCGGGTCGCCGATGTGGTCGTTCCAGGCCTGGTCGATGAATTCGGCGATCGTCGTCATGGAGACTCCGTTGAAGGTTCGTTGAAGGCCCCGGCCAGCCAGCGAAGCACCCACGGCCAGCCCACACGATGGGTCTCCAGCCCCGAAAAGTCTGGCACAAAGCCGCTGTGTCGCAACGCGAGCCGCGTGCCGCCGCGTTGCGGCTCCAGCTCGAAGCTCACCTCGGTCTGCGGCAGACCGTCCCAACTCGGCTGCCAGCTGATGCGCAACCGCCGCTCGGGCACGACTTCGAGCACCGTGCCGGCGATGTGGTGGCGCCGGCCGTTACGCAGCCGCACCTCGCAGCGCCACGGCGTGCCCACGTCGGCGCTCAGGCGCCAGTCGTGGGTCGTGTAGATCGCCTCGTCGCCCCACCAGGCCTGCAGCAGTTCGGGCGTGGTCAGCGCGCGGAACACACGCGCCGGCGGCGCGGCGAGCCAGACCTCGCCGTCGATCTCGAGGCCGGCGACTTCGACGCGCACGCGCTCAGTCATCACGTTCCACCAGGCGCTTCAGCTTCGCGAGGCTGGTCTCCCAGACTTGCCGCTGCATCGCGAGCCACTGCTCGACTTCGGCGAGCGGCTTCGGGTTCACCGCATAAAACGCGCGGCGGCCCTCATGAGACTCGCGCAGCAGGCCGGCCTGCTTCAGCGTGCGCAGATGCTTGGACACCGCCGGGCGACTGACCGGGAAGTGGCCTGCCAGTTCCTCTACGTGCAGCCGCTTGCGCGACAGCAGCTCGAGGATGGCGCGGCGGGTGGGGTCGGCCAGCGCGGCCAGGCAGGCGCTGCGCCGTTGATCCTTGGAGAGCGGCATGGAAGGGCGTGAAGCGGTTTGCGCTATCGTACCCAACTGGTTACGATAGGGTCAAGCCTTCAACGAAACCCGCACGATGAGCTCTGTGCCCTCCCTCGCTGCCTTGCTCGACACGTTGCAGACGTTCCCCGAACGCGTGAGCGCATTCGTCGACACATTTCCGGCGCAACACCGGCGGGCCCGCGCGGCCGCCGGCGGCTTTTCGCTCGTTGAGCACCTGTGCCATCTGCGCGACCTGGAGCGCGAGGGGTATGCGCTGCGCATCCGGCGCATCCTCGCCGAGGACATGCCGCAACTGAGCGAGATCGACGGCGCGACGCTGGCCGAGCAGCGGGGCTACCAGGCGCAGGACGCCATCGCAGCCCTGGACGACTGGTGCACTGCCCGCGGCGAGACCGTCACGCTGTTGCGCCGGGCGCTGCCCGAACACACATCGCGAACCGGCATCTTCGGCGGCTTCGGCGCACTCACGCTCGGCGAGCTGGCCGGCGGCATCGCGGCGCACGACCAGGCCCACTGGAACGAGCTCCAGGCGCTGGCGTCCACGCTCCCGTAGCCCGGATGCAATCCGGGGTGTTTCGCGTGGCGCCGCTCCCGGATTGCATCCGGGCTACGGCATCGCGGCGCGCACACGCTGCGGCAGGCCTGCCAAGCCCGCATCGCTGAGCGGCTTCAGGTCGCCGTCGGCGGCACTTTGCACGAGGCGGCCCAGTGTGTTCGCATGCGGCGTGACGGTGCCGAAGAAGAGCACCTCGTCGCCGCGCGCGATCAGCAGCGTCGGAAAATCCTCCACGTCGATCGTCCCAAGCACCTCGGCATGGTCTTCGATGTCGATCCAGACGAATCGGGCCGTGTTCGTGAAGCGTTGCGTCTGCTGCTCGAACAGCGGCAGGTAGTCGCGGCAGGTGCCGCACCATTGCGCGCACAGGCCGGCCACGAGCAGGGAGGGAGATGCGGATGGCATCGTGCGAGTGTGCCCTCAGGCCCGCGCGTCGGCCAGCACCCAAGCGGCCGCCCGCTCCGCGATCATCAGCACCGGCGAGTTCGTGTTGCCGCTGGTGATCGTCGGCATCACGCTCGCATCGGCCACCCGCAGGCCGGCCACGCCGTGCACGCGCAGCCGCGCATCGACGACGGCTCGCGGGTCGCCGGCGGGTCCCATCTTCGTCGTGCCGACCGGGTGGAAGATCGTCGTGCCGATGTCGCCGGCCAGCGTGGCGAGTTCGTCGTCGCTTTCGAACTGCGGACCGGGCTTGACCTCGACCGGCGCGTACTTCGCGAGCGCCGGCTGCGCGACGATGCGCCGCGTGAGCCGCAGCGACTGCGCGGCGATGTGGCGGTCTTCGCCGGTGCTCAAATAGTTGGCGAGGATGCTCGGCGCGTCTTCGGCCCGCGCCGAGCGGATGCGCACATGCCCACGGCTCGTCGGGTTCAGGTTGCACACACTCGCGGTGAATGCGTCGAACGGGTGCAGCGGCTCGCCGAACGCATCGAGCGACAGCGGCTGCACGTGGTATTCGAGGTTGGGGTGCGGCTGCGACGAATCGCTGCGGGTGAACGCACCCAGCTGCGACGGCGCCATGCTCATCGGCCCGGTGCGCTTGAGCGCGTATTCGAGCCCGATCATCGCCTTGCCCCACCATGAGCGTGTCATCGTGTTCAGCGTCTTCACGCCGCTCACGCCGAAGACTGCGCGGATCTGCAGATGGTCCTGCAGGTTGTCGCCGACACCGGCGAGCTCGTGCCGCACGTCGATGCCGTGCTGGTGCAGCAGCCCGCCCGGGCCGATGCCGGAGAGCTGCAGCAACTGCGGCGTGCCGATCGCGCCGGCGCAGAGGATGACCTCGCGCGCCGCGCGGGCCTGCACCTGTTCACCGCCGCCTTGCGGGATCGCCTCGATGCCGACGGCCCGCGTCCCGGCGTCGCCGCCTTCGAGCAGCACACGCACGATCTGTGCGCCGGTCCACAGCTGCAGGTTGGGACGGTCCAGCGCAGGCCGGAGGAAACCCTTCGCGGCGTTCCAGCGGATGCCGCCGCGCTGGTTCACCTGGAAGTAGCCGACCCCTTCGTTGTCGCCGCGGTTGAAGTCTTCGCTGTGCGGGATGCCGGCCTGCTGCGCCGCTTCGGCGAACGCATCGAGCACGTCCCAGCGCAGCCGCTGGCGCTCGATGCGCCACTCGCCGCCGGGGCGCTTCCCGCTGCGGTCGAAGCCCGGCGCGGCGTGGAATTCGTCGGCGCCTTTGTAGTAGTCCTCGTGCTTCAGGAAATACGGCAGGCATTCGCGCCAGCTCCAGTCCGGGTTGCCGAGCGCGCCCCAATGGTCGTAGTCGCGCGCCTGGCCGCGCATGTAGATCATCCCGTTGATGCTGGAGCAGCCGCCCAGCACCTTGCCGCGCGGGTAACGCAGCCGGCGCCCGTTGAGGCCCGGGTCCGGGTCCGTGAAGTAGAGCCAGTCGGTGCGCGGGTTGCCGATGCAGTAGAGGTAGCCGACCGGGATGTGGATCCAGTGGTAGTTGTCCAGGCCGCCGGCTTCGATCAGCAGCACACGCTTGGAGGCATCGGCGCTGAGCCGGTTGGCGAGCAGGCAGCCGGCCGTGCCAGCCCCGCAGATGATGTAGTCGTAGTCCGGCTGCGCCATGGTGTCCGCCTTTGTCGGGGGTCGACCGCGAGTCTATGAAATGTCACGTGCGGATCACGTTTTCTGTCAGTTGCGATGAACCGCGTCAGGCCCCCGGGGCGCCGCACGACTGAGGCGGGACAGCAACGCACGCTGCGGCGCTGTCAGGAGTGCACAGCACAGCCCCCGCATCATCACTGAAAGGAAACGTCATGAAATCCATCCTCGCCATCCTCGCCCTCGCCACCGCCAGCATCGGCGCCCTCGCTTCGGAAGCCAGCCCGTCAGTCGAGCCGATGAGCACGCTGGACCGCGCGGAAGTCCGCGCCGACATCACCCGGCCGGACAGCGGCGTCATGCACATCGGCGACGCCACCGTCTTTGCGGCGCCCTCCGGCCAGGCAGCCAGTCGGGCCGACGTGCGCGCCGAGGCGCTCGCGCAGGTCCGCCACGGCGCGGTGATCAGCTACGGCGAAGTGACCGAGTTCACGCTGATGTGAGCCGACGGCGCGCGTCAGTCGCGCCGACCGCCGGCATTCATCGGATCGTGCTCGCCAGAATCGGAAACAGCTTGGACAGGCCATCGGCCAGCAGCTCGACGGCCAGCGCCGCGAGGATCAGGCCCATCAGCCGCGTCATCACGTTGATCCCCGTCTGCCCGAGCACGCGCGCGATGCGCCCGGCGGTGGAAAACGCCGCGAAGGTGGCGATCGCGACGACCACGCCGTAGCCGACCAGGGCCCCGAGCTGCCACCAGTGGGTGGTCTTCTCGGCATAGATGACCATCGTCGAGATCGTCGCGGGGCCGGTCAGCAGCGGGATCGTCAGCGGCACGACGGCAATGCTCGATCCGGCGTCGGCCTTGCTCGCGCCTTCGCTCACGTCTTCCTTGCGGCTTTCGGCCGGTTGCGCGTTGAGCATCGAGATCGCCGAGATCAGCAGCAGCGTGCCGCCGCCGACCTGGAACGACGCGAGCGAGATGCCGAAGAACTCGATGATCTTCAGCCCGGCCAGCGCGCTGACGGCGATGACGACGAAGGCCGTGAAGCTGCTGACGCGGATCGTGCGGCGGCGCTGCTCGGACGTGAAGTTCTGCGTGAAGTGGATGAAGAACGGCACCACGCCGATCGGGTTGACGATCGCGAGCAGCGCGATCAGCGGCTTGAGCAGGTCCATGCCGGCGGCCGGCCGATCAATGCACGGTGACGATGATCGGCGCGCCGCGCGTGATGATCATCGTGTGTTCGTACTGCGCCGACAGGTTGCCCGGCGCACCGACCAGCGTCCAGCCGTCGCCGGCTTCCTCGACGATGCGGCTCTTGGTCGACAGGAACGGCTCGATCGTGATGACCATGCCTTCTTCCAGCACGCGCCGGTCGGCGGGGTCATGGGTGCCGGCGATGTGCTCGGGCGCTTCGTGCAGCGCGCGGCCGACGCCGTGGCTGCCGAGATTCTCGATCACGCGGAACCGATGGGCGCGGGCGGTGCGTTCGATCGCCGCGCCGATCGCGTTGATGCGCCCGCCGGCGCGCGCTTGCGCCATCGCCGCGGCCAGCGCCGTGCGCGTCGCGTGGCACAGCCGCGTCTTCAGCGGGCTCGTCGGCGGCACGACCCGAGTGCCACCGGTGTCGGCGAAATAACCGTCGAGCTCGGCGGACACGTCCACGTTGACGACGTCGCCGGCGGCGATCACGCGCTCGCCCGGGATGCCGTGCGCGGCTTCTTCGTTGACGCTGATGCAGGTCGCACCGGGGAAGTCATAGCTGAGCTGCGGCGCCGACCGGGCGCCGTGGCGGTCCAGCAGCGCGCGGCCGATCGCATCGAGCTCGCGTGTCGTCATGCCGGGCTCCAGCGAATCGAGCATCTCGGCGAGCACGCTCGAGACGATGCGGCCGATGCGCTTCAACGCGTCGATGTCGTTCTGGGTTTCGATGGTCATCGCCGGGCCTTAGCTGCAGGGGTGCCGCGCAGTGTAGTCAAGCGGCGAGTTGGCGCAGATAGCGCAACCCGGCGGCGGCGCGCGGTCCGTACCAGCTGATCAGTTCGCCGTCGACGATCCGCACGTCGGCTTGCGGGCACAGCGCGCGCGCCAGCCCGACGTGCTGCTCGCCGAAGGCATAGGGTTCCGAACTGAGCAGCACCTGCTGCACGTCGGCGAGCCACGGCTCCTCGCCGTGCAGCACCGGGTAGCGTGCCGCGCCGTGATCGCCGCCGGCTGCGTCGGGCAGCGTGTGCCAGTTCACCCGCGCGAGCATGCGCGAGATGTAGGTGTCGCGCGCGACGCTCATCCACGGCTCGCGCCAGATCAGGTAGAGCACGTTCTGCGGGGCGTGCGGCGCCGGCTGCGTCAGCGCAAGCTCTTGCACCAGTTCCTGCCGGCATGCCTGCGCGCGCTCGGCGACGCCGGCGACCATGCCGAACGCCGCGACCATCTGGTCGATCAGCACGAGGTTGTCGTCCGGCGCCAGCGGGTGCGTGACGACGATCTCCGGCCGCTCGGCCGCGGGCCACGCGCGCAGCGCCTGCACGGTCTCGAGCCGGTTCTCGTCGACGTTGACGAGCACGTGCGTCGGCGCGAGTTTGCGCAGCTTCGCGAGGTTCACGTCCTTGGTGCCGCCGACCTTGGGGATCGTCTTGACGGCCTCGGCCGGATGAACGCAGAACCCGGTGCGCGCGACGAGGTGCTCGCACAGGCCCAGCACCACCACGAGCTCGGTGAGGCTGGGCACCAGGCTCGCGATGCGCGGCGCTGTCGGCGCGTTCACCGCCCGTCGTCGCTCATCGCGAGGTACACCGAGCAGGTGCCCCGCAGGTAGACCAGGCCCGGCAACACCAGCGCCAGCGCGAACACGACGCCGCCGCCGACCAGCGCCGCCGCGGCATGGCCGGTGGAGCCGGTCGGCGCGCCGACCGCGCCGAGGCTGCGCAAGCCATAGCCGAACAGCCCCGCCATCAGCGACGGCGCCGGCACGTCGACCCCGACCACCGCGACGCCGAGCTCCGAGACGACGCGCCCGCCGGCCATCACGACGAAGGTCACGAGCGCGCCGACACCGGCGGTCAGCAGGCTCACGGCCGCCATCAGCAGCGCGATCGTCACGAGGCGCTGGTGCATCCAGCGCAGCAGCTGGCGCACGATATCGAGCACGCCCACGCCGGCCCACACGCCCGGCGCCGCGAGCGGCACCACCACCGCCACCAGCGCGAGCAGCGCGATGCCGACGCTCACCACCCCCACCGGCACGGCCAGCCCGAACAGCATCGGGCCCAGCACCGGCCCGGTGACCGCCACGCGGCACAGCCACAAGAGCGCCAGCAGCACCGCTGCGAACACCGCGTAGCCGGCGCCGATGATCAGCAGCGCGAGCAGCAGGCGGTGCGCGGTCAGCAGCGAGGTGCGCACCGCGTCGCCGATGTCGCGTGGGAGGGCGCCGCGCGCTTCGTCCATCACCAGGATGCCGGCCGCGTTGCCGCCGTAGAACGCGGCGAACAGCGCCGCGCCGGCCTGCACCGCGCCCCAGGTGCCGGCGCCCTTGGCCAGCGAGTTCTCGGCCATCGCGGTCAGCAACCCGGCGATCGCGAAGGTGGCGAGCAGCACGTAGAGCGCGCGCAGATTGCGCACCGCTTCGACGCTGCCCAGCACGAGGCTCAGGGCGTCAAGCGGACTGCGGGACGGCATAGGGCAAACGAATCAGGGCGGGCACGGGGATGGGGCGAAAGGACGCGATCGATGATATCGGCTGGTGCCAGACCGGGGGTTTTCACGAGGCAGGCGGCTGTGTTTTTTACCGCAAGCGTCGCGGCCCGTTGCGGCTTTTACCGGCACGGCAAGCTTCTGCCCGAAAACAACACTTTATTCGGCGCGGCTTTGCGCACGATTTCGCGTTTACCTCATAATGAAAATTCTGTGTTCGGTAGCAGCGCCTTTGCTTGAATGGTTCAGGATGGGTTGAAGCTCCACAGGTACTTACTGGTTATCAGGAACGAAAGGCGCTCTCCATGGGCAACAAACTCTACGTCGGCAACCTCGCCTACAGCGTTCGCGACGACGATCTTCAACAAGCTTTTGCGCAGTTCGGCACCGTGGCTTCGGCCAAGGTGATGATGGACCGCGACACGGGCCGCTCCAAGGGCTTCGGCTTCGTGGAGATGGGCTCCGACGCTGAAGCGCAATCGGCCATCAACGGCATGAACGGCCAGGCCCTCGACGGCCGCGCGCTGGTCGTCAACGAGGCCCGCCCGCGCGAAGAGCGTCCGGGTGGCTTCGGTGGCGGCGGTGGTGGCCGCTTCGGCGGCGGTGGCGGCAGCGGGGGTGGCGGCGGCTACGGCGGTGGCGGCGGTGGCCGCTCCGGTGGTGGCGGCGGCTATGGCGGCGGCGGTGGTGGTGGCCGCTCCGGTGGCGGCGGCTACGGCGGTGGCGGTGGTGGCCGCTCCGGTGGCGGCGGCGGCTATGGCGGCGGCGGCGGTGGCCGCGGCGGCTACTGATCCGTTCGCGGTCAGACCCTGGACTCGCCGGCGCCCATGCCGGCTCGACAAAGGCGGTGCGCTCAGGCCCACCGCCTTTTTATTTGCGGCTTCGGCGGGCCCCTCCACATCGTCACCCCGGCCCTTCGACAGGCGCAGGACAGGCCGTCCTTCAGCCGAGCCGGGGTCCACTCGTGGAGCCAGGCGCGCCCACCCGTGGGCCCCGGCTTTCGCCGGGGTGACGGCTCATTCGCCTTGCCGGTGTTTTCTCGGGCGCCCGGCCAGCAGCGCATCGAACAGTGGGTTGGGCAGCAGGCGCAGCAATTTCGCGACCACGCCCATCTGCCATGGAATGACACGAAAGCCCGCGCCGTCCTCGATCGCCTTCAGCGCCCGGTCGGCGAAATCCTCGGGCTGCATCAGGAACGGCATGCCGTAGCGGTTCTGCCGGGTCAGCGGCGTGTCGATGTAGCCGGGGGCGATCGTCACGACCTGCACGCCGTGCGGCCGGCACTCGCCGCGCAGGCTTTCGCAGTAGCTGATCACCGCGGCCTTGCTGGAGCAGTAGGCGCCATGGCCGGGCAGCCCGCGGATGCCAGCCACGCTGGCGACGCCGACGAGCCGGCCGCTGCCGCGCTCGCACATCGCCCGCACGAACGGCTGGAAGGTGGCGGCCATGCCGAGGTTGTTGGTCTCGTAGGTGGCGCGCATGACCTCGAGATCGGCGGCCACCGCGGTGTCGATGCCGACACTGATGCCGGCATTGGCGATGACGACGTCCGGCAGCCCCTGCGACGCGATGCAGGCCGCGCCGGCGCCGGTGATCGCGCCGATGTCGCGCACGTCGGCCGCATGGACGGCGACTCGGCTCGCCTCCATCTGCTGCGAGCGCACCCAAGCTTCCACCTCGGCGCTGCGGCGCGCCACCAGCGCCAGCCGATAGCCCGCGCGGTAGAACCGCGCGGCGAGCGCCTGCCCGATGCCGCTGGACGCGCCGGTGATGAACACGAGCGGCGCCGTCATTGCGGCCCGCGCCCCGCGGCGGGGAAGGTGGCCGTGACACGGCCCTTGAGCTGAACGACGCGGTCGCCGTGGTCGTACTCCAGCGCCTGCGCATGCAGCTCGGTGCCGCCTTGCGTCATCGTCACCGGCAGATGCGATCGAAGGCGCTCGGTGTCGAGGAAGGCATGGATGAACTCGCCGCGAAACACCATCGGCGCCTCGCCGGGCGCGCCTTCGCGGACCACGCGGGCGCCGCCGCGCAGCTGCAGCTCGCTGCCGTCGCCGTTGGCGTGCGCCATGCGCGCGTGGGCGGTCGTCACGCGGCCGTCCGGCGCGACGGCGCGCACCCGCACGTTGTCGATCTCCAGCGTGTCGGTGTCGGGGTAGTGGCGCATCGTTTCGCCTTCGATCTGCGCCCGCAACCCACCGTCGGCCGCAAAACGCTGCACGAGGAACTGCGACATGGTGTAGTCGGGTTCGTGGCGCGGCGGCGCCAGCGCACGCTCGGGTTCCGCGACCGGCGTGTTGCTGACCAGCCACCAGGTGCCGAGCGCGAGCAGGGCCATCAGCAGCAGCGGCAGGTAGGAAGACGCCTGTTCGAGCAGCCGCGCCGGCCACCGCGCCACGACGGGGGCGTTGGCCGGTCGAGGGGAGGAGGCGGGAGCGAGCGCGGCGGGCTCGTTCATCCGGTCATCCTACGGGGCGGCGTCCAGCGTCAGGAGCTGGCCGTGCAGCAGCTCGGCATAACGTCCGGCCGCAATCAGCAGCAAATCGCAGCATTCGCGAGCGGCGCCATGGCCGCCGACGGCCGTGGTGACGTGGTGGGCGACGGCGCGCGCCTCGGCGTGTGCGTTCGCCGGCGCGCAGGCAAAGGCGGCGCGGGTCATCAGCGGCAGATCGGGCCAGTCGTCGCCCATCACGGCCAGCGTGTCCCAGCCGAGCTGCAGCGCCGCCATCACGCTCACTGCTGCGGCCAGCTTGTCGTGCGCGCCGTACACCGCGTGCGCGATGCCGAGGTCGGCGACCCGGCGGCGCACCGCCGGTGAATCGCGCCCGGTGATGACCACCGGCACGATGCCGCCTTGCACCAGCAGCTTGAGCCCCTGGCCGTCCAGCGTGCTGAAGGCCTTGAATTCCTCGCCGCGTTCGCCGATGTAGATGCGTCCGTCGGTCAGCACGCCGTCGACGTCGAAGATCGCCGCGCGGATGCCGAGGCCGCCGCCCTGCGCCTTCAGCAGCAGCTCGGGCGGGAAGCCGAGCGCCGGCGCGAGCCCCGGGTTCTGCGGCAAGGCCATCAGATGACCTTCGCGCGCATCAGGTCGTTGGAGTTCAGCGCGCCGACCAGCCGGCCGCCGGCGTCGATCACCAGCACGCTGGTGATGCGGTACTGCTCCATCACGTCGGCGGCATCGACGGCCAGCGCTTCGTCGCGCACCAGGCGCGGGTTCGGGTGCATCACGTCGCGCGCGTGCAGCTGCCGCAGGTCCATGCCCTGTTCGAGCAGCCGGCGCAGGTCGCCGTCGGTGAAGATGCCCAGCACGCGGTCGTCGGCGTCGGCGATCGCGGTCGCGCCCAGGCCCTTCTTGGTCATCTCGCGCATCATCTCGATGAACGGCGTGTCCGGCGCCACGCGCGGCACCGCGGCGCCGCTGCGCATCAGGTCGCGCACGTGGGTCAGCAGCTTGCGTCCGAGCGCGCCGCCGGGGTGCGAGCGGGCGAAGTCGCCCTCGTGGAAGCCGCGCGCGTCGAGCAGCGCGACGGCGAGCGCGTCGCCGAGCGCCATCTGGGCCGTCGTGCTGGCGGTCGGCGCGAGTTGCAGCGGGCAGGCCTCCTGGTCGACCTCGCTGTCGAGCACGATGTCGGCGTGCCGCGCGAGCGTCGATCCGCTTCGACCGGTCATCGCGACCATCACGACGCCGACGCGCTTGAGCGCCGGCAGGATCGCCGCGAGTTCGTCGACCTCGCCGGAGTTGGAGATCGCGAGGACCACGTCGCCCGGCGTGACCATGCCGAGGTCGCCGTGGCTCGCCTCGGCCGGGTGCACGAACATCGCCGGCGTGCCGGTCGACGCGAGCGTGGCGGCGATCTTGCGTCCGACGTGGCCGCTCTTGCCCATGCCCATCACGACGACACGGCCGCTGCAGCCGAGAATCGCGCGCACCGCTTCGGTGAAGCTCTCGCCCTGCCGCGCTTTCAAGCCGAGCAGCGCCTTCGCCTCGATGTCGAAGGTCTGGCGGGCGAGCTCCAGCGCGCGCTGCGGGTCGAACGAGGGTTTTGCTGGCACGGGAGGAAGCCGGGTGTCCTTTACGATCAGGCGATTGTAGGCATGGGGCTTGCGGCAGCTGCCGGCCCATCCGCACCGGCGGCACGGCGACAAACCACCCACGAATGGCCTCCACCCTCGAACTGATTCTTCTGTACCTGATCGCCGCCGTCGCTGGCGTCGTCGTCTGCCGGCTGGTCAAGCTGCCGCCGATGCTGGGCTATCTGGCGGTGGGCGTGGTCATCGGCCCGAACATGATGGCGCTGGCCGAAGACTCGGCGGCGGTGGAGCACCTTGCCGAGTTCGGCATCGTGTTCCTGATGTTCGTGATCGGCCTGGAGTTCAATCTTCCGAAGCTGAAGAGCATGCGCCGGCTGGTGTTCGGCCTGGGCCTGAGCCAGGTCGGTCTGACCATCCTCGCGACGGTGGGCGGCAATGCGCTGCTGGCCTGGGCCTTTTCGCTGGCCGGGCGCTCGTGGGGCTTGAGTTGGCAAAGCGCGGTCGCACTGGGCGGGGCGCTGGCGATGAGCAGCACCGCGATCGTCGTCAAGCTGATGGCCGAGCGCCTGGAACTCGAAAGCGAGCACGGCCGTCGCGTGATGGGCGTGCTGCTGTTCCAGGATCTGGCCGTCGTGCCGCTGCTGGTGCTGATTCCGGCCCTGGGCGCTCCGCCGGAAGTGCTGTTCGGCGCGCTCGCGGTAGCGACGCTGAAGGCGGCGGCGCTGCTGGCGCTGCTGCTGGTCGGCGGGCAGCGCGTGATGCGCTGGTGGCTCACGCTGGTGGCGCGGCGCAAGAGCGAGGAGCTGTTCGTCCTCAACCTGCTGCTGGTCACGCTGGGCCTGGCCTGGCTGACCGACCTGGCCGGGCTGTCGCTGGCGCTCGGCGCTTTCATCGCCGGCATCCTCATCGCGGAGACCGAGTACAAGCACCAGGTCGAGACCGACATCCGGCCCTTCCACGACGTGCTGCTCGGGCTCTTCTTCATCACGATCGGCATGAAGCTCGATCTCGGGGCGGTGGTGGCGCAATGGCCGCTGGTGCTCGTGCTGGCCGTGCTGCCGGTGCTGTTCAAGTTCGGAGTCGTCACGACATTGGCAAAGCTGTTCGGCGCGACCGTCGGTGTGGCGCTGCGCACCGGCCTGTACCTGGCGCAGGCCGGCGAGTTCGGCTTCGTGCTGCTGACACTCGCGGACCAGCGTCAGCTGCTGCCGCCCGGACTGCAGAGCCCGGTGCTCGCGGGCATGGTGCTCAGCATGCTCGCGACGCCGTTCATCGTGATGTACAGCAACCGCATCGTGATGCGGCTGAGCGCGAGCGACTGGCTGATGCAGTCGGTGGCGATGACGTCGATCGCCAAGCGCGCGATCAACACCGAGGCCCACGTCATCATCGCCGGCTACGGGCGCAGCGGCCAGAACCTCGCGCGCATCCTGGAGCGCGAACACATCCCCTACATGGCGCTGGATCTCGACCCCGATCGTGTGCGCCAGGCGGCCGCGGCCGGGCAAAGCGTGGTCTTTGGCGACGCCGCGCGGCTGCAAAGCCTGATGGCGGCCGGCCTCGCGCGCGCCAGCGCGGTCGTCGTCAGCTACCACGACACCGCCTCGGCGCTGAAGATCCTGAGCCTCGTGCAGAACCACGCGCCGAAGGTGCCGGTGCTGGTGCGCACGCCGGACGACGCCGACCTGGAAAAGCTGCGCGCGGCCGGCGCGACCGAGGTCGTGCCCGAGGCCCTCGAAGGGTCGCTGATGCTCGCGAGCCACGCGCTGGCGCTGGTCGGCGTGCCGATGCGCCGCGTGCTGCGCATCGTGCAGGAGCAGCGCGACGCGCGCTACGGCCTCTTGCGCGGCTACTTCCACGGCGCCGACGACGACACCGTCGACGAGCTGCTGACCGCGCGCCTGCTCAGCGTGACGCTGCCGTCGGGCGGCGCCTGCGTCGGCCAGACGCTCGCGGCGCAGGCGCTGCATGCGGTGGGCGTGAACGTCGTGTCGCTGCGGCGCGCGTCCGGCGCGGTGACAAAGCCGTCGGACGAACTGGTGCTGGGCGCCGGCGACACGCTGGTGCTGTCCGGCCTGCCGGAGCCGCTGTCGCTCGCCGAAGGCAAGCTGCTCGGGGTGAGCTGAGGTTGAGCGGGTCGCCGGACAAGCGGCGGGGGCGGAGAGTGGATACCGGCGTTCGCCGGTATGACGTACGTCCCCCACCGCGGTCATACCGGCGAACGCCGGCATCTACCGCCTGCCGTGAGCGAGCCCTCAAGTGAACGGGATCTGCCGCACCAGGTTCGTCCGCATCCGCGTCGCCATCACGCCCCCGGCCGCGCGCAGCAGTTCCAGCGCCAGCGCCGGCGAGCGCTGCGCCAGTTCCTCCAGCCGCGGCCCGCGCAGGGCCCAGACGGCGCACGGCGTCATCGCCTCGACGTTGGCCATGCGCGCGACGTCGCTGAACAGGCCCGGCTCGCCGACCACCGAGCCGGCGCGCAGGATCGCGATGCGGTTGCTGCCGGGCGGTCCGCCGGTCACGAAGACTTGCAGCGAGCCTTGGCCGAGGAAGTACATCGTGCGGTCGCTGTCGCCTTGTTTGATCAGCAAGTCGCCGGCACGGATGTCGTGGCGGGTCAGGTAGGGCGCGATGATGCGCCATTGATCGAGCGTCAAGCGCGGGCGGTAGGCGTCTTCCGCGTTAAGCGTCTGGATCGCCTGCACCATGTCCTGGAATTCCATCGTTCCTCCGAGCGGCGACTTGTATCGCCGACTCTCCTATGGTTCGTCGGTTGATTATTGACTGCGCCGATCGCCGTCGGCATCGGCATCACTACGCAATGTCGGCCGCTAATCGCCGAATCTCAGCCGTTTGTCACGATAAACCGGTTGGTCACTTTCCGATACAGAACCGGCTGAAGATTTCGCCGAGCAGGTCGTCGGGCGTGAATTCGCCGGTGATCTCGCCGAGGCAGATTTGCGCGAGGCGCAGTTCTTCGGCCAGCAGATCCAGCGCCGGCTCGGCGCTGTCGGCTTGCGCCGCCGCCAGCGCCAGGTGGTCGCGCGTGCGCCGCAGCGCCTGCACATGGCGCGTGCGGGCGATGAACACGCCCTCCGGGCTGGCGTGCCAGCCGGCCAGTTCGAGCAGGCGGCGGCGCAGCGTCTCCAGGCCGGCGCCGGTCCGGGTGGACACCGCAATGCCGGCGGCGCCGGCCGGCGGCGGCGCGAGGTCGCACTTGCTGAACACCGGCACGAGGCGGGCGCCGGCCGACAACGTGGTCGGCAGCCGCTTGGCGATCGCCGCGTCGGCCGCGTCGTAGGCCGGCTCGCCGAGGCGCGTGAGGTCGTGCAGGAACACGAGCGCGTCGGCACGCTCGATCTCGGCCCAGGTGCGTTCGATGCCGATGCGCTCGACCTCATCGTCGGTCTCGCGCAGCCCGGCGGTGTCGATCACGTGCACCGGCACGCCTTCGATCTGGATCGTTTCGCTGACCTTGTCGCGCGTGGTGCCGGGAATGGGCGTGACGATCGCGAGCTCGGCGCCGGCCAGCGCGTTCAGCAGCGAACTCTTGCCGACGTTCGGCTGGCCCGCGATGACGACCTTGATGCCTTCGCGCAGCAGCGCCCCTTGGCGGGCCCGGTCCAGCACCGCGTCGAGCTGCGCGGCGATGCGCTCGAGCTGGCCGCGCGCGTCGGCCTTTTCGAGGAAGTCGATCTCTTCCTCGGGAAAGTCGAGCGTGGCTTCGACCAGCATGCGCAGCGTCATCAGCCGGTCGCGCAGTGTGTGGATCTCCGACGAGAAACCGCCCGCCAGCGAGCGGCTGGCCGAGCGCGCGGCCGCTTCGGTGCTGGCCTCGATCAGGTCGCTGACCGCTTCGGCCTGCGCGAGGTCGAGCTTGTCGTTGAGGTAGGCGCGCTCGGTGAACTCGCCCGGTTCGGCGATGCGCAGGCCGATGTCGCGCCCCGCCTCCAGGCAGCGCGCGAGCAGCAGCTGCAGCACCACCGGCCCGCCGTGGGCCTGCAGCTCGAGCACGTCTTCGCCGGTGTACGAGTGCGGCGCCGGAAAGTGGATCGCCAGGCCCTGGTCGATGGCCGCGCCGTCGGCATCGGCGAACGGCAGGTAGGTCGCCTGTCGCGGCGCGAGCGCGCGGCCGCAGACTGCCCCAATCAGCGGGACGAGGTCGCGCCCGGAGACGCGCACGATGCCGACCGCGCCGCGCCCGGGCGCCGTGGCGACGGCGACGATGGGGTCATGGTGGCGCGGCAGCATGGCGACATTTTCGTCGAGCCCGCTCGGGGCCGCCCAGTCGGCGCGGCGCCGAAGCGACGCCCCGCCGCGCTCACTTGCCGATCACGCCGAGCCGCTTGTTGATGAAGTACTGCTGGGCGATCGACAGGATGTTGTTCGTCAGCCAGTACAGCACGAGGCCGGCCGGGAAGAAGAAGAACATCACCGAGAACATCAGCGGCATCATCCACATCATCTTCGCCTGCATCGGATCCGGCGGTTTCGGATTCAGCCAGACCTGCAGCATGCTGCTGGCGGCCATCAGGATCGGCAGGATGAAGTACGGGTCGATCGCCGACAGGTCGGTGATCCAGCCGATCCAAGGCGCGTGGCGCATCTCGACCGACGACAGCAGCACCCAGTACAGCGCGATGAAGAACGGCATCTGCACGAAGATCGGCAAGCAGCCGCCGAGCGGGTTGACCTTCTCCTCGCGGTAGATGCGCATCATCTCCTGCTGCATCTGCTGCGGCTTGTCCTTCAGCCGCTCACGCAGCTCCATGACCTTCGGGTTGATCGCCTTCATGCGCGCCATCGACTTGTAGGCGCTGGCGTTGAGCCAGTAGAACGCCGCCTTCAGCAGCACCACCAGCGCGACGATCGCCCAGCCCCAGTTGCCGATCAGCGTGTGCAGTTGCGTCAGCAGCCAGAACAGCGGCTTGGACAGGATCGTGAACCAGCCGTAGTCCTTGACCAGCTCGAGGCCGGTGGCGATCGCCTCGAGCTTCGTCTCTTCCTGCGGGCCGGCGAACAGCCGCGCATCGATGGCTTTCGTCGCGCCCGGCTCGACGGTGCCCAGCGGCACCAGCATGCCGACGGTGTACTCGTTGGCGGAAACCTTCTTCGTGTAGAACTCGCGCGGGCGCTTTTCTTCGCCGCTCGCACCCAGCAGCCAGGCCGATGCGAAGTAGTGCTGCACCATCGCGATCCAGCCATTGTCGGCGCTGACGTCGTGGTCGGGCTTCTCGCCGGAGCGTCGGCCTTCGATGTCCTTGAACTCGACCTTCTGGAACTTCGACGCGTCGGTGTAGATGGCCGGCCCAGTGAACGTGAAGTACAGGCTCGACTCGCCGGCGGGCGGGTTGCCGTCACGGCGCAGCTGCAGGTACAGCTGCGGCTCCAGCGGGGTGCTGCCGGTGTTGACGATCTCGTGCCGCACGCCGATCACATGGTCGCCGCGGCGGAAGGTGTAGGTCTTGACCAGCTTCGCGCCGCCGACCTCGGCCGACTCGAGCTTGACCTCGAGCACGTCGGTGCCCTCTTTCAGCGTGCGCTCGCCGGGCAGCAGGGTCATCGGCGTCAAGTGGTTCGGCAGCGCACCGCCGCTCAGCGGGACCAGCCCGCTTTGCGCCTTGTACAGCCGCTGTGCAGACTGGTCCAGCAGCACCATGTGCTTCGTCGGGTCGTTCTGGTCGCGCTGGGTCAGCAATTCGACCCGCACGACGTCGCCGCCGCGTGTGTCGAGCGTGGCCTGGATCACGTCGGTCGTGACGGTCACACGCTCCGCCGCGACAGGCGCCGCGGCGGCGCCCTCGACCGGCGCGG
>DATKCI010000110.1:0-2291 GCA_035513255.1 Piscinibacter sp.
TTTCATCCGGGCGACGAGGCTGTGTTGAAGATCCGCGTTGAAGGGAGAGGGAGAAATTGCCCCTTCTCCCTCTGGGAGAGGGTTGGGGTGAGGGCAGCGGCGCGACAAGCGGCAGCGACTGCCCGTACACCTGGACAGTGCGAAAGTCGAGTCGTCAGCTCCGAAGGTTCGAACTTTCGCCCGAACCAATGACGACTTGCACGCGAGTCCACTCTTTTCCGGACAGCGGTGGGCTTTCCGCGCGGATGTCAAAGCCCGGCTGTCGCCGCGGGCTGCGGTTGGCGCCGGTTTCCGCGACGTTCGTCACATCCCTGCATCGAAAGCCGGTCGCCGGATTAAGCTTGCGGGCTGACCTCGTTTGCAGGGGTAGAACCAGTCTTCGGGAGCGCATGTCATGCCACGCCATCTCTTCTTCGCCATCGTGATGGCATTCGTGCTCGCTGCCTGCGGAAAGGCCCCCGATCCGGGCCCGCCCAAGCCCGATGCGCCGGCGAACAGCCCGGTCCTGCTGCTCGGTCCGGAGGACATGCGCACGCTGGGCACCGGCGGCGACGCGCGCGGCCCGGTGATCACCGGTTCCATTCAACCGGAGCGGCGAGCCGATCTGCGGGCCGAGGTCTCCGCGGTGGTGCTGCAGGTGCTGAAGGAGAACGGCGAAAGCGTGCGCCGCGGCGACCTGCTGGTCCGGCTGGACGACACCGCGATCCGCGACAGCCTGTCGTCCGCCGAAGAATCCGCCCGCGCGTCGGCCCGCGCATTCGAGCAGGCCGAGCGCCAGGTGCAGCGGCTGAAGACACTGCAGGCCCAGGGCATGACGTCGATCCAGGCGCTCGAAGACGCCGAAGTGCGCCGCAACAACGCACAAAGCGATCTTGCCGCCGCCAAGGCCCGCGTCGTTGCGGCGCGCCAGCAGATGCGCCGCACCGAAGTGAGAGCGCCTTTCGACGGCGTCGTCAGCGACCGCCAGGCATCGGCCGGCGACACGGCCGCGGTCGGCAAGGAACTCGTCAAGGTGATCGACCCGGCCAGCATGCGCCTGGAAGGGCGCGTCTCATCGGACCGCATGCACGAAATCAAGATCGGGCAGGACGTGTACTTCAAGGTCAACGGCTATCCGAACCGCGAGTTCGTCGGCAGGGTCAAGCGTGTCGACGCCACCGCGAACCCGATCACGCGCCAGGTGGAGGTGCTGGTCGAGTTCGCCGACGACAAGGCACCGAAGGTGGCCGGCCTGTATGCAGAGGGACGCATCGCCTCCGGTGCGGCCGGTTCGTTGATGCTGCCGGAGTCGTCGGTCGTCCGTTCGGCCGGCGCCGCCTACGTCTGGCAGGTGAAGGACAAGACGATCACCAAGGTGCCGGTTCAACTGGGTGAGCGCGACCCGCGCGTCGGCGAATATCGGCTGCTCGGTGGCCTGGCCGAAGGCGATCGGATCCTGCGCAACCCCGGCAACGCGCTGGTCGACGGCCAGAAGGTCGAATACGCAAGCGCGCCTGCCGCCGCGGTGACGCCTTCGCCCGCCGGGAGCTGAGCCATGTTCCTGTCCGACTTCAGCATCAAGCGGCCGGTCGCCACGGTCGTCATCATCATCGCGCTGATGGCGCTGGGGCTGCTCGCGCTCGACAAGCTGCGCGTGAACCAGATCCCCGACGTGGAGCAGCCGGTGATGGTGATCAACATCGCCTACCCGGGCGCGTCGCCCGACACGGTGGAGCGCGAGGTCGTCAACCGCATCGAGAAGGCGCTGCAGAGCATTTCCGGCGTCGATGAGGTGCGCTCCACCGCGAGCGAAGGCAACGCACGCATCGTGATGATCTTCGACTTCGACAAGAACATGGTCGAAGCGGCCGACGAGGCGCGCAACTCGATCGGCACGGTGCGCCACAAGCTGCCGGTCGAGATGCGCGAGCCGGTGCTGCACCGCATGGACCCGGCCGCCGAGCCGATCATGCAGCTCGCGCTGTCGTCGACGCGGCAAAGCCATGCCGAGATTTCGCATCTCGCCGAAGACGACCTGGCCGACCGCTTCCGCGCCATCCCCGGCGTGGCCATCGTCAATGTGAACGGCGCGCTGCGCCGCGAACTGAGCGTGCTGTTGCGGGCCGAGAAGCTGCGCGAGTACGGCGTGTCGGTCACCGAGGTCGTCATCGCGGTGCGCGCGCAAAACGCCACCGCGCCGGTCGGCAAGGTGCGTGGCGCACTGGAGGACCAGAGCATCCGCCTCGTCGGGCGGATCGAATCGCCGGTGGAGTTCGAGCAGATCGTCGTTCGTCGCCGCGGCGACGAAGTGA
>DATKCI010000111.1:0-5955 GCA_035513255.1 Piscinibacter sp.
CGCGGTCGCCATCGAGAAGGCGCCGCTCCAGGCGTAGAGAACGCGCCGCTCGCGGCCTGGCACGGCCGGACTCCCTCTCCCCCTGGGAGAGGGCAGGGGTGAGGGCAGCGGCGTTTGCAAGTGTCCGATACAGGTCGAACCGCCGAGCCCTCACCCTGCCCTCGCCCAGAGGGAGTATTCGTAGCCCGGATGCAATCCGGGAGCGGCGTTGGACGCGCCACCACCACCCCGGATTTCATCCGGGCTACGCCGGAATCGCCTCCTTCGCCAGCTGATGCACGGGCAAGATCACCCGAAACGTCGTGCCCTGCCCCACCGCGCTGTCCACCTCGATGCGCCCGTGGTGCCGCTGCACGATGCCGTATGCGAGCGACAAGCCGAGGCCGGTGCCCTTGCCGATCGGCTTGGTCGTGAAAAACGGATCGAAGATCCGCGTCAGGTGCTCCGGCGCGATGCCGCTGCCGTTGTCGGCCACCTCCAGCCACACGTCGTCGCCGTGCGCGCCGGTGCGGATCGTGATGCGGCCGCGGTCCGACCCCATCGCGTGCGCCGCATTGACCACCAGGTTCATCACCACCTGGTTCAGCTGCGACGGCAGGCACTCGATGTCGGGTATCTCGCCGTACTGCTTGACCACGTCGGCCCGGTAGCGCACCTCGCTCGCGACGATGTTCAGCGTGGAGTCGATGCCCTGGTGCAGGTGCGCCCACTGCCACTCCTGCACCGAGTCGATGCGCGAGAAGTCCTTCAGGTCCTGCACGATCTGGCGCACGCGCACGATGCCTTCTTTTGATTCGCGCATCAGGCCGGGCACGTCGTCCTTCAAGTACTCGAGCTGCAGCCGCCCGCGCAGCGCCTCCAGGCCGGCGGCGACGTCCGGCGACGACACACTGGGCTCGGCGGCCTCGTAGGCCGCCAGCATCTCGAACAGGTGGCCCAGGTACATCTCGAGCGAGCTGAAGTTCGAGCAGATGTAGCCGATCGGGTTGTTGATCTCGTGTGCCACCCCGGCGGCAAGCTGCCCGATGGAGGCGAGCTTCTCCGATTGCACGAGCTGCCCTTCGAGGTGCTTGCGCTCGGCCATCTCGGTCTGCAGGGCCTGATTCGCGTCGGTCAGCTTGCGCGTGCGTTCGGCGACCGCCTCTTCGAGCCGGTCGATCTGCAGCGCGGCGCGCTGCGTCATCTCCCACTTCGCGGTCAGCGCGTTGGCCAGTTGCCGAACCTCGATGTTGTCGAACGGCTTCTTCAGGATCAGCAGGCGGTCGCGCGCGTCGAGCCGGGTCAGGATCTCCTCCCACGAGGTGTCGGAGTAGGCCGTGCAGATGACCACCTGCAGCCGCGGGTCTTCATGCCACAGGTGTTCGATGGTCTCCACACCATCCCATCCGGGCGGCATGCGCATGTCGACGAAGGCCATCGCGTACGGCCTGCCGGCCTTCAACGACGCCTGCACCATCGCAAGCCCCTCCTGCCCCTGGTAGGCCGAGTCGAGCTCGAAAGGATCGGCGGCGGTCTCCACCTCCTCGCCGAAGAGTGCGGCCTTGGTGGCGTCGAGCGCCGACTTGGCCGGCGTGTGCGGCACGAGGATCTTGCGAAAGTCCTCGTGGATGGTCGGCATGTCGTCCACCAGCAGGATGCGGCGGTTCTTTGGCGAGGTCATGAGGTTCCCTGGACAGACTGGATTGGAAGTTCGAGCGTGAAGGCGGCGCCGTGGCCGAGGCCGTCGCTGTGGGCGCTCAGCGTGCCGTCCATCTCGCGCGCGGCCAGCACGCAGCTGTGCAGGCCGAAGCCGTGGCCGTCTTTTTTCGTCGTGAAGCCGTGGGCGAAGATGCGCGTGAGGTTCTCGGACGCAATGCCCTCGCCGGTGTCGATGACGCTGACCTGCAGCCGCTTCTCGTCGGCGACGTTCACGCGCAGCGTGAGGCGGTGCTCGTCGCCGGCTGCGCCGCTCATCGCGAAGCGGGCGTTGCCGATCAGGTTGACGAGGATCAGCAGCACGCGGTGCTTGTCGAGCATCATCCGCGGCACGTCGGCGAATTCCTTGACCACGCTGACGCGGCGGTCGGCGACGCCGCCGGTGTCGATGCGCAGCGCGTCCTCGATCAAGTCGACGATGCGCGTCTCCTCGACCATGCTGGATGCGCCGGCGTACGACTGCTGCGTCGCGACGATTTCCTTGATGTGCTTGACGCTCTTGGTCAGCGCGGCGAGCTCGTCGCCGATGCTGCGGCGCTCTTCGGCCAACGCATCGGCAAGCTGCTTCAGGTAGCCCGGCAGCAGCCGGCCGCGCGGATCGCGGCTCAGGTAGTCGCCAAGGTCGGCCGCGTGGTCGTCCATCAGTTTGACGGCGCGCGACAGGCCGGCGGCCTCGGAGTCGCGCACCCGCGTGCTGATCAGCTCGGCCGAGACGTTCACGCTGTTGAGCACGTTGCCCACGTTGTGCAGCACGTTGGTGGCGATCTCCGCCATGCCGGCATGGCGCGCGTTTTCGAGCGCCTGCTTCTGCGCCGCCTGCTGCTCGCGCGCCTTGCGCACCGCTTCTTCGGCTTCTTCGCGTCGAAAGTAGTAGTGGCCGGTGGTCAGCAGGATCACGATGATCGGCGCCGCCGCCACGACGACGACGATGCCCGACTGCCGGAAGCTCAGGGTCAGGAAGGTCGCCACCGACGCGTTGCCCGCGTACGCCACGCCGAGCCAGCCGTAGGCCGCGAGGAACTCGCGCCAGTTCACCCATTCGCTGCGCTTGAGCCGGGGCACCATCGTGACCAGCAGCGTGTTGAGCAGAAAGTAGCCGAGCGCGAAGCAGATCGCCGCGAGCAGCAGCAGGCCGTCGTTGTAGATGTCGACCCGCTTCAGCGCAGCGATTGCTGCGTGCAGCACAGACCCGGCGCCGAACATCGCCAGCGCCGCCATCGCGGGGCTCGCGATGCGGCTGGTCCAGCGCTTGGAGCTGCGCCACGATCCGACCAGCGCTTCGCAGGCCGAGGCGAGCGCCGCGGCCTCCGGTCCGTTCAGCAGCAGCAGCAGGAAGATGAAGATCTCGCCGGCGGTGAACGAGTTCGTCGAGCGCGGGATGCGCACCGGTACCAGGCCGGCCACCATCGCGAGCAAGGTCGCGCCGACGATGCGCACCCACGCGCTGCCCGGCAGGCCCGCGAGGTGCTGCACCGAATGCACCAGCACCGCGATGCCCAGCAGCACCACCGACCACCAGTAGACCGCCGCCTTGCGGTTGTAGTCGGGCATCAGGCCGCGATGCAGACGCAACCACCACGGCGGCGGGGGGGCCTGCATTGCGGGAGCGGCGAGCGAGTTCATCTGCTTGGTGACTAAAAGCACGTCACCCCGGCGAAAGCCGGGGTCCACCGGTCGCGCACCGCCGACCTCTCCCAGTGGACCCCGGCTTTCGCCGGGGTGACGGTTGTCGGGGTGACGGTTGCGTGGGCTCGATTCATTGCTCTCCCGTCCGGGCGGTTTCGCTCATCACGAGGCCTTCGCTGAGGACCACGCCTTCGCTCAAGACGACGCCCTCGCTGAGCACGACGCCCTCGCTCAGCACCAGGCCTTCGCTCAGGACCAGCCCCTCGCTGAGCACCAGGCCTTCGCTCAACACGATGCCTTCGCTGAGCACGAGACCGCTGCCCGATGCGAGCCACTGCGACAAAGTGGCTGTCGGAATGAACAGGCCGGTGGCGCGATCCGCGAAGCTGTCGCCCGCCAGCGCAGTGGCGGAGACCACGCCCGGCGTGACGAACACCTCGTTCAGCGCGGGGGCGGCCGTGATGGCCTTCACCCACCGCATCGGCGGCTCGCCCGGCACCTGCGGCCAGTAGATGACCGTGTAGCGCTGCGCCGTCTTGCGCACCCACAGCAGGCGCGGGTCGTAGATCGGCTGGTACAGCGTGAACAAGGCCGTCCCGCTGAGCAGGTGGCTGCCGCCGGCGATGACGAGGCGGCTCCAGGCCACGCTGTGGCCGTCGATCACCGACATCGGCGCCGGCATCGCTTTACCTTGCGCGAGCATCGTCGCGCCGGCGGCGATGCGCCCGTCGGCGATCGCCGACGCCAGATCGGTGCGCAGCACGCCGGCAAGCGTCACGGCGCCGTCGACGTTCAGCAGGCCGGTGCCTTGCTGCAGCAGGTTCGCGCCGGCGATCGGCTGGGCGGTGTACTGGAGGATGGCCTTGATCAGCGGCGGCGTGAGGCCGGGGTTGGCCTGCAGCATCAACGCGACGGTGCCCGACACCGACGGCGTGGCGACCGACGTGCCGCTCAGGTTCATCAGCTGCTGCAGCCGCGGCTGCGAGGTGCCGCCGTACGGCGCCGACAGCTCCGGGTAGGTGCTCGGCAGCACGCTCCAGGCCGGGTTCGAGCCGCTGCGGCCCGACGCAAGCACGCTGACCACCTTGTTGCCGGGCGCGACGAGGTCCGGCTTGATCAGGTTGTCCGCGTGGCGCACGCACTGGGCGTCGACAACCGCACCGCGGGTCGGGCCGCGCGAGCTGAAGAAGTTCACGCTGTCGTCGCTGCGCACCGCGGTGCCCTTGGTGTTGGCGGCACCGACGGTGATGACCGAGGGGTCGTTGCCCGGTGCGCTGATCGTGCCGTAGTGCTCCTCGCCGTTCGCCGTCTGGCCGTAGTTGCCGGCGGCGACCACCACCGTGATGCCGGCGGCCGCTGCCGCGCGCACCGCGCGGCACAGCGGGTCCGTCAGGTAAGACTCGGTCGAGTCGGCGGACAGGCTCAGGTTCATCACGCGGATGTTGTGTTCCTTCGCGTGGTAGATCACCCAGTCGATGCCGGCGAGCACGTCGCTCAGCTGGCCGGTGCCGGCGTCGTCGAGCACCTTCACGTCGACGATGTCGGCGTTCGGCGCGATGCCGGTCGAGTCGGTGGCCTGGTAGGCGCCGCGGCCGGCTGCGATGCCGGCGACGTGGCTGCCGTGTCCGTAGGGGTCGGGGTCGTTGCGGGCGGCCGAAAGCTTGCGTTCGTACACAGACATCGTCTTGCCGCGGTCGCCGTGGTGCAGCGACGCGGACAGGTCCACACCGGCGCGCCAGTCGCGCCCGCGGCCGGGGAGCGCATCACCGACCTGCAGGAAGTCCACCGAGCGTGTCACCCGCGAGCGGCGGCCGTCGGCGTCGCGCAGGTTGTGGTGATGGCCGGCGACGCCGGAGTCCAGCACCGCGATGCCGATGCCGCTGCCGTCGAGTCCGGCGTATCCGCCGGCAGTGCTGCGGCGAACGCCGGCGGCGCCGGTGGCCATCTCCAACGCGCTTGCGGTGCGCGCGGTGAGCCGGTTCGGCGAGACGCTTTGCACGTCGGACCGCGCCGCGATCTCGTGCACCCGATCGGCCGGCAGCATCACCGACAGCGCCGTCACCGCCATGTAGCGGTAGTACACCGACCCGCCGACGGCGAGCACGTGGGCGCGCAGGTCCGCGAGTTCCGGGTCGCTCGAATCGCTGACGACCAGCGCCTTGACGTAGCGCCGGCCTGCCGCCTCCGTGCTCCACCCCTGGCGCGACGCCGCGCGCGGTTGGAGCGCCTCGCGCAGGTCGGCGGCGATCTTGCTCGCCGCGATGGTCTGCGCCGGGGCCGCGGTCGGGCTCCACAGGGCGGCCATCAGCATCAGGACGAGCGTGCCGGACAGCAGCCGCAGCATGCGCGACTCGATGAGGATGACAAACTTCGTGAACGGGTGCATTCGCGACTCCCTGAGTGACACCGTGGAGAGCATCGGCACACTCGGAGAGCGGAATCGCGGAAAGCGCCGGCAACACGCGGGTTGCCGCTGCCGGCGGGCGCCGGCAGGCGACGGGTCAGCGCTGGCGGCTGAACCCGTTCATGGCAACCCCGCTGTCGTGGCTCGGGACGAGCCGTAGACCGGAAGCTTTGCGACCCCGGCTTTCGCTCGGGTGTGCCTTTGTCATCTGTGCGCCTACTGTATCGGCT
>DATKCI010000112.1:0-26334 GCA_035513255.1 Piscinibacter sp.
CAATGCCGCACCGGCCGCCTCGGTGGACGGCGTTCCTCTGGACCCGGGCACCGCCGGCACGTTCGGCGCCCTGAGCGGCGCGGCGTTCACGATCAACGGCACCAACATCGAAGTGGGCGCCGCCGCCGACGCAGCGACCCGCATGACGGACCTGCTGGCCGCGATCAACGCGCAAACCGGAACGACCGGTGTCTCCGCCACGGTCAACGCCGGTGCGCTGACGCTCACGTCGACGGGCGACATCAACATCGCCGGCACCGGGGCCGTGCTCGAGCAGACGGGCCTGACGATCGGCGACAACGCCGCGACCCCGGGCACCGCCCAGGTCGGCTTCGCCTCGCTCGACATCACCACCGTGACGGGCGCGAACAACGCGATGCTGGCGATCGACGCCGCGCTGGACGATGTCAACCAGGCCCGCGGGACGCTGGGCGCGGTTCAAAGCCGTTTCGAGAACGCCATCGGCAACATCCAGACGACAGCGGAGAACCTGACGGCCGCCCGCGGCCGCATCATGGATGCCGACTTCGCGATGGAAACGGCCAACATGTCGCGCGCCCAGATCCTGCAGCAGGCCGGCACCGCGATGGTGGCCCAGGCCAACCAGTTGCCGCAGCAGGTGCTGCAGCTGCTGAAGGGTTGACCGCTGCGCCGGCCGGCACCGGTTCGGCCACACGTTTCGAGAGCCCGCCGTCCCGGAGCGTTCAAGCGCCGGGCGCGCGGGCTCAAGTTCTGGCGCAATCGGCCGATCACGCAGATTCACGCTGAGGTTTCCCCATGGCACTTTCCTTTCCCGGCATCGGCAGCGGCCTTGACGTCAACGCCATCGTCGACCAATTGGTGGCGATGGAACGGCGACCGATCGAGTTGCTCGAGACCGCCAAGACCAAGCTGACAAGCCAGCTGTCGTCGATGGGGCTGTTGCAAAGCTACATGGTCAACCTGCAGTCGGCGGCGGGCCAGCTCGCCAAGCCCGACTTCTGGACCAAGAACACCGCCAGCAGCAGCGATGCGACGATGGTCTCGGTGACGGCACGCGCATCGGCCGTGCCGGGCAGCCACAGCATCGAGGTCACGAGCCTGGCCACGTCGCAGTCGCTGTCGTCGGCCGTCATTGCCGATCCGGCGAACGTGGGCACCGGCACGCTGACGATCACGCTGGGCGGCACGCCGGTGCAAGTGGCCGTCGACGCGGGCACCTCGCTGGCGGGACTTCGCGACAAGATCAACGCCGCCGACGCCGGCGTCACCGCGGCGATCGTCCAGGACGGCAGCGGTTCCCGGCTCACGCTCACCGGCAAGAACACCGGCGCCGCCAATGCGGTCACGGTGTCGGTCGCCGGTGCGACGGGAGACCTGGCCTCGTTGACCTACCCGGGTGGCTTGACCGAAAACAGGCCGGCGGCAGACGCGCAGCTGAAGGTCAACAACCTGCCGCTCACGTCGGCGAGCAACACGCTCGAGAACGTGATCGACGGGCTCGACATCACCTTGTCCAAGACCACGAGCGGCCCGGTCACCGTGACCGTGAGTCACGACGCGACGGCGATGCGCAAGGGCATCAACGACTTCGTCGCCGCCTACAACGCCGTCAACAGCTACCTCAACACCCAGACCAAGTACGACGAAGGGACCAAGACGGCCGGCACGCTGCAGGGCGACCGCACCGCCGTCGGGCTGCTGAACACGCTGCGCGGGCTGGCCGGCCAGCCGTCGGCGGCCTCGGCGGTCTACGGGCGGCTGTCCGACATGGGCATCGCCGTGCAGCGCGACGGCTCGCTGAAGGTCGAGGACGACGCCAAGCTGACGACGGCGCTGGCCAACCCGGCCGAGCTGTCCAAGGCCTTCGCGACGACGGACACCGGATTGGCGCACGGGTTCAAGCGCATGGCCGACGCGATGCTCGGCGTTCAGGGCATGCTGACGACCCGTTCGGACGGGCTGCGCGCCAGCGTCAAGCGCAACGACCGCGACCAGGACCGGCTGGAGGATCGCGTGGCGCGCATCGAGGAACGCCTGCTCAGGCAGTACCAGGCACTGGACGCCAAGATGGGCGTGCTCAACGGCCTGTCGAGCTACGTGACACAGCAGATGACGATGCTCAACAACCAGTTCAACTACGACAAGTGATGCCCGCCCGCGCGGCGCCGGCACGCCCGAGGGGCGGCGGCGCCGTTTTGCATTCTTGAGCGTCAATGACGCCGAAATCGGGGTGCAAACCGGCCTTTCGCGCCCTCAAGACCGACAAGCGAGCGGCCGATAACCTGGCAACACAGCAGCCATCAGCCACCCCAACGCCATGTACGCTTCTGCCTCTCCGTTCAGTCCCCGCGCATCGCAAGGCTTCAGCAACGCCTATCGCCGCGTCGGCATCGAAACCGGCGTGGAGTCCGCCTCGCCGCACCGCCTCGTCGCGATGCTGTTCGACGGCGCCATCGAGTCGATCGCGCAAGCCCGCGGCGCGATGCAGGCCGGACAGATCGAAGCCAAGGGACGCGCAATCGGGCGTGCCGCGCGCATCGTCGACGAAGGACTGAAGTCCAACCTGAACGGCGCCGCCGGCGGCGCGCTGGCCTCGGACCTCGGCGAGCTCTATGCCTACGTGACGCGGCGCCTGATGCACGCCAACCTGCACAACGACGCGGCCGCGCTCGACGAGTGCCAGCGGCTGCTGGAGCCCCTGCGCCAGGCGTGGGCCTCGATCGGCCCGTAGGCGGAAACCGCGGCGCGCTGAGTGCCATGTTCGCGACCACCAGAACTTCAGGGAAGAAGACCATGGACGCCAGTCTGTTGAACTACTACGAAGCCATCGAGAAGGCGAGTGCCGACATGCTGGCCGCGGCGCGTGCCGGCAACTGGGACCACGTCGTCAAGCTCGAAGGGGCCTGCGCGCTGCTGATCTCGCAGCTCAAGCACGCCGCTGCCAAGCAGGGGCTCGGCACCGAGGAGGCGCAACTCAAGTCGCGCATCATGCAGCGCATCCTGATCAACGACGCCGAGATCCGCCAGCTGGCCGAACCCTGGCTCGAAGACCTGGACAACCTGCTGGCCGGCCGGCCGAAGACGCTGCACTGAGCCTGTCCACATCATGACCGACCGCCTGGACGACTTCCGGATCACGGCGCCGGCGGAAATCGCCGCGCTGCTGAAGCAGTTGGCCGACCAGAGCGTCCACCTGAGCCTGAACGCGCCCAACGGCAGCTCGATCACGGTGACCGTGTGGACGGTCGACGCGGCGCGCGGCAAGATCAGTTTCAGCGCGGTGGCCGACGACCCGCAGCTGAACTCGCTGGTCGACTGCGACGAGGCCGTCGCGGTGGGTTATCTCGAAAGCGTCAAGCTGCAGTTCGACGTGGACGACCTGGTGCTCGTTCGCGCCGGTGCGCACAGTGCGCTGAACGGAGCCTTTCCGAGCGAGCTGTTCCGCTTCCAGCGCCGCAACGGCTTTCGGGTGAGCCCGATGCTGCGCACGACGCCGGTGGCGCGGCTGCGCCACCCGATGATCCCCGACATGCAGCTCGGGCTGCGCGTGCTCGACGTGAGCATCGGCGGCTGCGCGCTGTTCCTGCCCGACGACGTGCCGCCGCTGGACCCCGGCGTGCTGCTCAACGGCGTGACGCTCGAGCTCGATGCGGACACGCGGGTGGCGACGTCGCTGCGCCTTCACCACGTGACGGCGTTCAATCCGGATTCGCGCGGAGTGCGGCTGGGATGCGAGATGGTCAGTCCGGGCAGCGACGGGGTTCGGGCGTTGCAGCGGTATATCGATCTGACGCAGAAGCGGCGACGGATGCTGGCAGCGGGGTGACCTCGCCCCGGAATTGCCAGGTTTCCCCCCCTCTCATCTCCCTCAAGTTCCCACCCCACCCCGGAACAATGACGAAGCGCCAACCAGCGGCGCTTCGCCATGGCAGCAGAGAACGACGGACCTGATCGCAACTTACCCGCTACCCCCCGCAAGCTTCAAAAGGCCCGCGAGGACGGGCAGGTCGTGCGCTCGCGCGATCTGGGGCACTTCGGGGCGATTGCGGCCGGCGGTGCGGTACTGGTGGGGTTCGCGCCGCAGATCGTCGGCTGGCTGCATGACCTGGTGGCCGAGGCGCTGCGCTTCGACCGGATCGCGAGCACCGAGCCGACGGTGATGGTCGAGCGGCTGGCCGACATGGGCGGCAAGCTGCTGTGGATCGTGATTCCGATGGGCTTCGCCGTCGGACTCGTCGCCGTGGCCGGCGGCATGCTGATCGGCGGTTGGACCTGGTCGTTCAAGCCGCTGCAGCCGAAATTCAGCAAGCTCAACCCGATCACCGGGCTGCCGCGCATGTTCTCGAAGCAGCAGTTCGTCGACGCGCTGAAGGCGTGCTTTCTCGCGCTGGTCCTCGGCATCGTCGGCGCGCTCTACCTGAAGAGCAACATCGAAACCTTCGGCGGCGTCATTGCGCTGCCGCTGCCGGCCGCTTTGCAGCAGGTCGGCCACACCGTTCTCGGCGGCTTGCTGATGCTGCTGCTCGCGCTGGCGCTGTTCGCCGCGGTCGACGCGCCGTGGCAGCGCTACATGCACGCGACGCGGCTGAAGATGAGCCACCGCGACGTCAAGCAGGAACACAAGGAAGTCGAAGGCAACGCCGAGGTCAAGGCGAAGATCAAGGTGCGCATGCGCGAGATGTCGCGCCGGCGCATGCTGGCCGCGGTGCCGCACGCCGACCTCGTCGTGATGAACCCGACGCACTACGCGGTCGCGCTGAAGTACGACGACGCGAAGATGGCCGCGCCGCGGGTTGTCGCGAAGGGTGCCGACCTGCTCGCGATGTCGATTCGCGACACCGCGAAGACGTCCAAGGTGCCGGTGCTGCAGGCGCCGGTGCTGGCGCGCGCGCTGTACGCACACGCCGAAATCGACCGCGAGATTCCCGCCGCCCTGTTCGCCGCCGTGGCGCAGGTGCTGGCCTACGTGTACCAGCTGCGCGCGGCGCTCGCCGGGCATTCGCCGATGCCCGGCGAGCTGCCCGAGCTGAACGTGCCGGCGGAGCTCGATCCGCACAACAAGACGGAGAACGCTGAATGAATGCGCTGATGCAGCCGATGCAGAAGTGGCTGGGGCCGAACGCCGGCGCCATCCGCGCGCTGATGGCGCCGCTGTTCATCATCATGGTGCTCGCGATGATGGTGCTGCCGCTGCCGCCGTTCGCGCTGGACCTGCTGTTCACCTTCAACATCGCGATGGCGCTGATGGTGATGATCGTCGCGGCCTACATGGTGCGCCCGCTGGACTTTGCGGCGTTTCCGAGCGTGATCCTGTTGACCACGCTGCTGCGGCTGTCGCTGAACGTCGCGTCCACGCGGGTCGTGCTGCTCGAAGGCCACAGCGGCCCGGGCGCGGCCGGCGCGGTGATCGAGTCGTTCGGCCACTTCCTGATCGGCGGCAACTTCACGGTCGGCCTGATCGTCTTCGCCATCCTCGTCGTCATCAACTTCGTCGTCGTCACCAAGGGCGCCGAGCGCATTGCCGAAGTCGGCGCCCGCTTCACGTTGGATGCGATGCCCGGCAAGCAGATGGCCATCGATGCCGACCTGAACGCGGGTCTCATCAACGAGAAGGAAGCGAAGAAGCGCCGCGCCGAAGTCGGCGAGGAAGCGGAGTTCTTCGGCTCGATGGACGGTGCCTCGAAGTACGTTCGCGGCGACGCGATGGCCGGCCTGCTGATCCTGCTGATCAACCTGATCGGCGGCCTGATCATCGGCGTGGTCCAGCACGACATGTCGGCCGCGGACGCGGCGAACAGCTACATCCTGCTGGCCGTCGGCGATGCGCTGGTCGCGCAGATTCCGGCGCTGCTGATCTCGGTGGCCGCCGCCATGGTGGTCTCGCGGGTCGGCAAGGAACAGGACGTCGGCAGCCAGATCGCCAAGCAGGTGTTCAACTCGCCGCGCTCGCTGGCCATCGTCTCCGGCGTGATCGGCCTTCTCGGGCTGATTCCCGGCATGCCGCACTTCGTCTTCCTTCTGATCTCGGGTGGCATGGGCTACGCGGCGTGGGCGATGCACCGGCGCGACAAGCGCGTGGCGGCCGCGCCGCCGCCGCCGCGCGAGGTGCCGCCGCCGAACGCCGAGGCGAGCTGGGACGACCTGCAGCCGGTGGACACGCTGGGCCTCGAGGTGGGCTATCGCCTGATTTCGCTGGTCGACCAGGCCCGCGAGGGCGACCTGCTCGCGCGCATCAAAGGCGTGCGCAAGAAGTTCGCACAAGACGTCGGCTTCCTGCCGCCGCCGGTGCACATCCGCGACAACCTCGAGCTCAAGCCCAGCATGTACCGCCTGACCTTGCGCGGCGCCGTGGTCGGCGAAGGCGAGGCGTATCCGGGCATGTGGCTGGCGATCAACCCGGGTGGGGCGACGACGAGTCTGATCGGCACGACGACCAAGGACCCGGCGTTCGGACTGCCGGCGGTATGGATCGACGAGCGCCAGCGCGAACCGGCCCAAATGGCCGGATTTACGGTGGTTGATTGCTCGACCGTCGTGGCGACCCATCTTTCACACTTGATGCAGCTCCATGCGGCCAAGTTGTTGGGCCGCGTCGAGACCCAGCAACTCGTCGAGCACGTGACGAAGTTGGCACCGAAACTGATCGAGGACGTGGTTCCCAAGATGGTTGGCATCGCCGCACTGCAAAAAGTTCTCCAGCTGTTGCTGGAAGAGGGCGTGCACATCCGCGACATGCGCTCCATCGTCGAGAGCCTGGCCGAACACGCCGCCGCGGTGACCGACCCGAACGAGCTGGCCCGCCGCATCCGCATCCACCTCGCGCCGTCGATCGTGCACCAGATCTACGGCCCGGTGCGCGAGCTCGACGTGATCGCGATCGAGCCCGAGCTCGAGCGGCTGATCACGCAGGCCCTGAATTCGCCGCACGGCGCCGCGCTGGACCCGGGCGTCGCCGACACGCTCACCCGCAGCGCCGCCGAATCGGCCAAACGCCAGGAAGACCTGGGCGTGCCGGCCTGCCTGCTGGTGCCCGACATGATCCGCGCGCCGATGGCGCGTTTGCTGAAGCGCGCCGCGCCGCGGCTGCGGGTGCTGGGGCACAGCGAGATTCCTGAGACGCATTCGATCCGCATTGGGTCGATCATTGGGGGCGCCGCATGAAGCGAAGGGCGAGGATCGCAGGAGCCGTCCGGCCTGCGCAGCGGGCAGGCGGATGCGATCAATGTCGCGCCTGCGCTGCTTTCTGCGCAACGCGGACGCTTCGGCGCGACCCCGTTTACGGGGATCGACCAGCGCAATGCGGCAGAGGTGCCGACTGCACGGCGATTGAACAGATTCAACGTATCGGAGGCACTGCATGAACGTCAGACGATTTACCGCGCGCAGCTCGCGCGAAGCGCTGCAGCTCGTGCGCCAGGCGCTCGGAGACGATGCGGTCGTGCTGTCGACGAAACCTTGCGCCGATGGTGTCGAGGTGCTCGCGATGGCGCCGGAGAGCATGGCGCAGATCGAGCGCATGGCAGCGCCGGCACCGGCGGCCGCGCGGCTGCCCGCTCCCAAACCCGCCAAGGCGCCCGCCGCTGAGATTCAGCAAGACGTCGAGCAGCTGTCGATGAGCACGCTGTCGTTCCAGGACTACGTGCGTGAGCGCATGCTCAGGCGCCGGCAGGCCGCGATGCAGGCCGAGGCGCCCGCGGTGGAGCCGCGTACCGAGCCGGCGATGAGTCCGCTGCAAGCCAAGCTGAGCGCGCGCATGAGTGCGCCGGCGGCGACCGAGCCGACGCCCGCGGCGCCAATTCCTGTCCCGACGCGGCCCGAGCCGCCGACCTTGCGCGAAGAGAGCCGCGCCAGTGCCGCCATCCACGTGCCGTCGCTCGCCGACGCCGCCAGCGACGGCGCCCGCTCGCGCCGTGACCAGCAGGACATGATGAACGAGCTGCGCTCGATGAAGGGCCTGATCGAAGAGCGCTTCGGCGCGCTGGCCTTCATGGAGAAACTGCAGCGCCAGCCCGGCCAGGCCCGCCTGACGCAGAAGCTGCTCGACTGCGGCTTTTCCCCCGCACTGATCCGCAAGCTCGCCGAAAGCCTGACCCCCGAGATCGCCGACGAGTCCGCCTGGGCCGCCGGCGTGCTCGAACGCAACCTGATGACCGGCGAGTCCGAACCCGCGCTCGAAGACCAGGGCGGCGTCTACGCGCTGGTCGGCTCCACCGGCGTCGGCAAGACCACGACCACCGCCAAGCTGGCCGCCGCGTTCGCCACCCGCTACGGCGCCGCCAACCTGGGCCTCGTCACGCTCGACGCCTACCGCGTCGGCGCGCACGAACAGCTGCGCACCTACGGCCGCATCCTCGGCGTGCCGGTGCACACCGCGCACGACCGCGCATCGCTCGAAGATCTGCTGGAGCTGCTGGCGGCGAAGAAGATGGTGCTGATCGACACGGCCGGCATGGCGCAGCGCGACAGCCGCACCCGCGAGCTGCTCGACATGCTGTCGCACCGCTCGATCCAGAAGCTGCTGGTGGTCAACGCGGCCGCCCAGGGCGAGACGATCGAGGACGTGCTGATCTCCTACCGCGCGAGCCTGTGCCGCGGCGTGATCCTGTCGAAGATGGACGAAGCCGTGAAGCTCGGCCCCGCCCTCGACGCGCTGATCCGCCACAAGCTGAAGGTCGTCGGCGTGGCCAACGGCCAGCGCGTGCCGGAAGACTGGCACCGGCTGTCGGCCCACGCGCTGGTGCACCGCGCGCTGCGTCCGACCGCGGGCACGGCCTATCGGATGGACGCGAACGACATGAACCTCATCTTCGCCGCCCCGCAGGTGCGCGGCCCGGCGAACACGCCGTTGCATGCCTGACGCTCTCGTGCCCGGAACCACGATGACCTCACCGAATTCCCGCCCCGCTCCGCTGGACCAGGCCGACGGCCTGCGCCGCCTGTTCGCCCACGCCCGCGTTCGCTGCGTGCCGGTCGCGTCGAATCCGCACGTCGCGTTCGGCGGCGTGATGCTGGAGCGGCTGTGCGCGGCCTTCGGCGAACACGGCAAGCACACGCTCGTCGTCGACGCGGCCGAACGGTCGCCGGCGCATTCGGAGATGGCCACGCTGGAGCTGTCGGAGTGCATCGAAACGCTGTCGCCGCAGGTGTCCTACCTGGCCGCGCGCGGACTGCCGATCAAGTTCGTCGACACCCACGGCTCGACCGCCTCGTTCCTGCAGGCCGCATCCGACGCCGCGCCGTTCGCCGACGTCGTGCTGGTGCACGCCGCGGCGACCGACCTGTGCCGCATGTTCGCGCGCAGCGAGGCGCGCCCGCTGCTGCTGGCCGACGACCGGCCGGCAAGCGTGACCCACGCCTATGCCGCGATGAAGCTGCTGACCCAGCGCGCCGGCCTGGTCGTGCACGACCTGATGCTCAGCGCCGCGCCCAGCTCGCCGCGTGCCGAACGCATCGCGATGCAGATTGCGACCTGCGCCGACGACTTCCTCGGCGCCGTGCTGCGCGACTGGGTGCTGATCGATCCGGCCACCGATGCCAACGAAGCGCCGACGCCGGCGCTGCGCCGCTGGGCCCGCGAAACGCTGCAGCCCGCCATCGGGACCCTGCCGGATGTCGCCGTGCCGGTCGATGCGTGCGGCTCGCGCGCCATGGCCGCGCACGCGCACTGACAAGAAAAGAATTCCGGAGCTGACCATGTACACCGCCAAAGGCCGACTCGACGTCAACTCGATGCTCAAGCAGTACAGCCCGCTGGTGCGGCGGCTTGCGCATCAGATGATCGCCAAGCTGCCGGCCAACGTCGAAATCGACGACCTGATTCAGGTCGGGATGATCGGCCTCACCGACGCGCTGTCGCGCTTCGACGCCGCCCAGGGCGTGCAGTTCGAGACCTTCGCCACCCAGCGCATCCGCGGCGCGATGCTCGACGAGCTGCGCGGCAACGACTACCTGTCGCGCGGCACGCGCAAACAGCAGCGCAGCATCGAGGCAGCAGTTCACAGACTCGAGCAGAAACTCGGCCGCGCACCTGCCGAAAGCGAGATAGCGAGGGAAATGGGCGTTTCCCTGGCCGAATACCAGGAGCTGCTCGGCAAGGTCCGCGGCACCCAGCTCGTCTACCTGGAAGACATGTCGGGCGACGAGGGGGACCAGGACTACCTCGACCGCCACGTGGCCGACGATGGGTTCAACCCGCTCGCGCAGCTGCAGGACCACCGCATGCGGGAGGCACTGGTCGAGGCGATCAAGCACCTGCCGGAACGGGAGCAGTACGTGATGAGCATGTACTACGAACACGACATGAATCTGAAAGAGATCGCGGCGGTGCTGAAGGTGACCGAATCGCGCGTTTGCCAGCTTCACAGCCAGTCGATTGCACGCCTTCGCGTCAAGCTCCGCGAATACTGAAAGGACGTTCCATGTTTTCCGCATTCAAGAAAGCCAAGCCGGCCGCTGCGCCGGAGGCAGCGCCCGCGCCGGCAAACGTCGTGTCCACCGAGCTGCATGCCGCGATCGACTCGATCGGCAAGCAGGCCTCCAACATGGGCCGCGAAGCGGCCGAGGTGCGCGGGCTGATGGAAGACACGCTGAAGGTGTCGGACCGCCAGGGCAAGGCGCTCGCCGCGCTGGCCGGCCAGGTGCAGGAGATCACCCGCGCGCAGGACGCGATCAGCGGCGTGTCGCACGACAGCCAGGGGGCGGTCGAACGCGCGCGCAAGGCGGTCGAGGACGTCGGCAACGAAGTGGCGGGCATCGTCTCGACGCTGCGGCAGGTGTCGCAGGCGGCGGGCACGATCACGCAGATCGCGCTGCAAACGCGCCTCGTCGCGTTCAACGCCTCGGTCGAAGCCAAGCGCGCCGGCGAGGCCGGCCGCGGCTTCGGCGTGGTCGCCGACGCGGTGAAGGACCTGGCCGCCAAGGTCGAGTCGTCGTCGAAGGAGATCATGAGCACGGTGGGCGAGCTCGACTCGCGCATCGATGCGCTCTCGCGCGAGATCCGCGTGCAGGACGGGCAGGAACTCGCCAAGCAGGGCGGCTTCCACCGCGCGCTTGCCGACGTGCAGGCCGGTGTGGCGAGCATCAACGCCGCGGCCGAACAAAGCCGCGGGATCTGCGCCGGGCTCAACTCGCAGATGGGCAGCATCGAGGGCGAGATCCACCAGACCGGCCGCGCGCTGGACGCGGCGATGGGCCGCAGCGAATCCTTCCTCAAGGTGTCGGAGAACCTGATCGACCTGGTGTCGCATTGCGGCATCGAGACCGAAGACTCGCCGTACATCGCGGCGGCGCAGGAAGCGGCTGCGCAGGTATCCAAGCTGCTCGAAGACTCGGTTCGCACGTCGACGATCACGATGGCCGACCTGTTCGACGAGCAGTACCGGCCGATCGCCAACACCAACCCGCCGCAGCACACCACACGTTTCATCGAGCTGGCCGACCGCCTGTTCCCGCAGGTGCAGGAGCGCATGTTGGCGCTGAGCCCGAAGGTGGTGTTCTGCATCGCGGTGGACCGCAACGGCTACGTGCCCACGCACAACAAGAAGTACTGCCACGTGCAGCGCGGCGACGTGACCTGGGACACGGTGAACAGCCGCTACCGCCGCGTCTTCAACGACCGCACGGGCCTCGCGTCGGCGCGCAACAAGCGGCCGTTCCTTTTGCAGACGTATCGGCGCGACATGGGCGGCGGCAACTTCGTCGTGATGAAGGAAGCCGCCGCGCCGATCACGGTCGACGGCAAGCACTGGGGCGGGCTGCGGCTCGCATTCCACTTCTAACCGATGATTCGGGTCTGGCCGCTTCCGGCCCTGCTGGTCTGGGCCGCGTCGTGGAGCGTGTTTCTCGTCGGCCACCAGTGGCTCGGACTGCCGCCGGCGGCGGCGCTGCTGCTCGCGGCCGGCCTCGCGGTGACCTTCAGCTTCCGCGGCTCGACGCGCTGGCGTCGCATCTTCATCGCATGGGGATTTCCGGTCTCGCTCGCGGTGTCGGGCGTGCTCGGCCATGTGCCGGCGTGGACGTGGCTGCTGCCGCTGGCGCTGCTCGTCGTGCTCTACCCGATCCACACCTGGCGCGATGCGCCGCTGTTCCCGACACCGGCCGGTGCGCTCGCGGGATTGGCGCGGCTCGTGCCGCTGCGCGCCGGTGCCCGCGTCGCTGATGCGGGCTGCGGTCTCGGCGGCGGATTGCGTGAGCTGCACCGCGAGTATCCGCAGGCGCAGCTCAGCGGCCTCGAATGGAGCTGGCCGCTGCGCATCGCCTGCGCTTGGCGATGCGGCTTTGCGCGGGTGCGGCGGGCGGACATCTGGGCGGTGGACTGGTCCGGCTACGACATGGTCTACCTGTTCCAGCGGCCGGAGAGCATGCCGCGTGCGGCCGTCAAGGCCGGGCGCGAGTTGCGGGACGGCGCGTGGCTGGCCAGCCTGGAGTTCAGCGTGCCCGATCGGGTTGCGGACAAGGTGCTCGTGTGTCCGGACGGGCGGCGGGTGTGGCTGTATCGAGCGCCGTTCACGAAGCGATAGCGTCGCGCGGCCCCGGGGAATTTCCCCTCTCCCTCCGGGAGAGGGAGGAAGGCTACTTCGAGCACCCCTCCCACCAGCACGGTGCGTCTCGAAACGCCTTCAGCGCTTGCCACTTCGGCGCGGCATCGTCGAGCTGGTACTCCTTCATGCCCCAGTAGTTGCCGCGGCCATAGCGTCCGGCGTAGCTGTACGCGACGTAGAACTGCCCGCCGACCGCCTTCCAGTCCTCGTAGTGCCGTGTCAGCGCCGCGCCCATGCGCGGATCCCGCTGGGCCGCGAGGAACAGTGCGTCCACCTTGTCGCCGCGGAACCCGGTCAGGTGCTGGCCGCCCTCGTAGGCGATCAGCGGCAGGCCGTGTTCGTCGGCAACCTTCTTGTTCGCGAGCATGCCTTCGCGGGTCCGTGCCAGCGCTCCGTCGCGCGACGTGCGGCCGCCGCGCACGTACAGCGGCGCCGTCGCCGGCCGGCCCTGTGCATCGCGGCCGGTGATCTCCTGAAACAGCAGGGCCAGGCCGCCGTCGGGCTCGGCGGTCCAGCGCCCGACCGCTTGACGGTGGTGGGCCTGGCGGATGTAGTTGCCGAAGTAGGGCGCGATCGCCAGCGCATCGAACTCGCGCGCGCACGGCCGGCCGAGGTCGGCCTTCGCGAGCTCGCAGGCGAGCATCGTCTGCGCGACCGGCGCGTAACTCGGGTGGGCGTTGACCACGCACTTCACGCGGCCGGCGTCGCCGGCGAACTCGCGCTTCACGATCCGGCAGGCTTCGGCCGACCGATAGGCGTACCAGTTCAGCTGCAGCTCCCGCGGTTCCGCCGAGGCCCGCGGCCAGCGTTCGCGCGCCTTTCGCTCGTAGTGCTCGCCGGCGCGGTTGTAGGGCGGCGCGGTGTTCCACGGTTCGTTGCCGTATTCGAAGACCAGCACGTTCGGTGGCTTGATCGATTGCCGGGCCAGCTGGGCGAGCCGGCGGATGTAGTCGTCGTCGACCCGCGCGCCGACGCTGATCCAGGGGTCGGCGCGGAGGGCAGCCGAAAGTTCGAGCATCGCCTCCAGCGGCACGCCGTTGTCCGACGCCCACTTCGCGTCCGTCAGGCGAGGTCGCTCGTTCCACGACACCATCGTCGTCGTGTTGGTCCCGCTCCAGGGCATGAAGCGCAGCGTGCGAAAGCCCTGCAGGTCGGCGAGAAACACCGGATGGAAAGTCTGCATCGTGTGCAGTTGTTCGAGCGATTTGTAGGTGCCCGGCCGGCAGGCGCTTTGCTCGGGCACATGCACGCGCGGCGCGTCCGCGCACACGCCGCCCGGCCCGATGACCCGGATGTTGCGCAGGTGGTCGCCTTCGGCGGTGCGGCGGATGCGGATGGTCAGCCCCTTCGCGGGGGTGTTGCTCACCTGCAGCACGTCGCGCCCCGGCCGCGATGCCGAGGCGATCTTCTTGCCGGCGCCCGCGTACTCGATGACGCCGCGGCCGTCGTACAGCACGACATAGCGCCCCGCCGGGTGCGCGCCGCCGTTGCCCTGGAACAGCAGCGTGCCGACGCTGCGGAACTTGACCGTCGCGTCGTCGGCCGCCGGCAACCGCTTCACCCAGCCATGTTCGTCGAGCTCCAGCCGGTCCTGTTCCTTGGTGTTGCGGGCGGACGCGCCTTTCGCGAAGTCCTTGCACTGCGGCATCGCCGCGGCGCATTCGGTGAACCACCCGCCGGCGCGCTTGAATTCGTCGATGAAGGGCCAGTCCGACGACCAGTACTTCGGCGGGTTGAGGTTGATGCCGACGCCCGATCGGGTCGCAGCGTCGTCAGCATGTGCGCACAGCGCGATGGCGGCCAGCAGGCCCGGCAGGATTCTCATCACGCCCGTTGTACCCGATGGCAGACGCTTGACGTGTCAACTCGTAGCCCGGATTTCATCCGGGCTACCCATCAGCTCAGCCGCGCCCGGTGTCGCGCCAGCTGGAAGCGCACCTGCTCCGGCGCCGTGCCGCCCAGCACCTGGCGTGCATTCAGCGAGCCCTTCAACGAGAGGACGTCGAACACCTCGTTGCCGATGCCGGCGTTGAACCCCTGCAGCGTCGCCAGCGGCAGCTCGCTCAGGTCCACGCCGTGCGCAATCGCATGTTTGACCGCATGCGCGACGACCTCATGCGCGTCGCGAAACGGCAGGCCCTTCTTGACCAGGTAGTCGGCGAGGTCGGTGGCCGTGGCGTAGCCCTTCAGCGCGGCGCGCTCCATCGCTTCCTTCTTCACGGTGATGCCGCCCACCATCTCGGCCATGATGCGCAGCGTGTCGCGCACGGTGTCCACCGTGTCGAACAGCGGCTCCTTGTCTTCCTGGTTGTCCTTGTTGTAGGTGAGGGGCTGGCCCTTCATCAGGGTCAGCAGCGCCATCAAATGCCCGATGACGCGGCCGCTCTTGCCGCGCGCCAGTTCGGCCACGTCGGGGTTGCGCTTCTGCGGCATGATGGAACTGCCGGTGCAGTAGCGGTCGGCCAGGTCGATGAAGCCGAAGTTCTGGCTCATCCACAGCACGATCTCTTCGGCCAGGCGCGACACGTGCATCATCGTGATGCTCGCGAACGCGCTGAACTCGATTGCGAAGTCGCGGTCGCTGACCGCGTCGAGGCTGTTCTGGCACACGCCGTCGAATCCGAGCGCCGCCGCCACCCGTTCGCGGTCCAGCGGGTAGCTGGTGCCGGCCAGCGCCGCGGCGCCCAGCGGCAGGCGATTCACGCGCCGGCGCACGTCGGCCAGCCGCTCTTCGTCGCGGGAGAACATCTCCACGTAGGCCAGCAGGTGGTGCGCAAGGCTCACCGGCTGGGCGACCTGCATGTGCGTGAATCCCGGCAGGATGGTGTCGACGTTGCTCTCCGCCACGTCGACCAGCGCGTGCTGCATCTGGCGCAGCAGCGGGGCGAGCGTGTCGATTTCCTCGCGCAGCCACAGCCGCACGTCGGTGGCGACCTGGTCGTTGCGTGAGCGGCCGGTGTGCAGCCGCTTGCCGGCGTCGCCGACCAGCTGCGTGAGGCGCGCCTCGATGTTCAGGTGCACGTCTTCGAGGTCGAGCTTCCACTCGAAGCGGCCGGCCTCGATGTCTTCGGCGATCTGCGCCATGCCGCGGCGGATGGCCGCCAGGTCGTCGGCGCCGATGATGCCTTGCGCCGACAACATCTCCGCATGCGCGAGCGAGCCGGCGATGTCGGCCTTCCACAGGCGCTGGTCGAAGCCCACGCTGGAGGTGTAGCGCTTGACGAGGTCGCTCATCGGCTCCGAGAACAGCGCGGACCAGGCTTCGGACTTCTTGTCGAGTTGATTGGAGGACATGGCGGCGTGCGCAACGCCGAGACGGGCGGTGGCGCTTGAGTTGACGACAATGCGGGGACGGTGCGATTCTATGCACCCCTCCCATGAACCACCCCGATTCGCCGCTCCGTCCTGCAGACGGCTTCGCACCCACCGGCAGCCGGCCGGCCACCGAATGGCCGGATTCGACGCGGCCGAGCGAGCTGCGCAGCAGCGTTTTCGGCAGCACCTTGTTCGATTCGCTGGCCGCCGGGCCCATCGGCGTGCGGCCGCCGCCGTCGGTCTTCGACGTCTGCCATGTCGGGGTGGTGCTGCGCGCGGTGCTGTTCGTCAACGCCGTCGTCGGCATCGGCGCGCTGTTCGCCGCCCGCGGCTTCGCCGCGTGGCTGGCGCTCGCCACCGTCGGCTCGGCCGTCGCGCTGCCCGGCGTGCTGCTGTGGCTGCTGGCGGCGTGCCTGCTGAAAGCGCCGCTCAGCGCGCTGCCGCTGGGCGCGCAGTGGGCGGCGGCAACCAGCCTCGGCGCCGTGAGCGGCCTGTTCGGCTGGGCGCTGGGCTGGAGCACCGGCCTCGATCTGTTCGACACCGGCCACTGGCTCGCGCCGGCGCTCGCCGGCGCGGCGATGGCCGCGTCGATCTTCCAGTGGCTGCGGCTGCGCGCGCAAGCCAAGCTGCCGGCCGACACGACGGCCAAGCTGGCCGAGCTGCAGTCGCGCATCCGGCCGCACTTTCTGTTCAACACCTTGAACACGGCGCTGAGCCTGGTGCGGCTGGACCCGGCACGCGCCGAGGGCGTGCTCGAAGACCTGGCCGAGCTGTTCCGCGTGGCGCTCACCGACACCGGCGAGTCGGTCACGCTGGCCGAGGAGGTGGAACTTGCCCAGCGCTACCTCGCGATCGAGCAGATTCGCTTCGGCGACCGGCTCCAGGTGAGCTGGGAGCTCGATGCCGAGGCCGGCGCGGCCCGGGTGCCGCCGCTGCTGCTGCAGCCGCTGGTCGAGAATGCGGTGCGCCACGGTGTGGAGCCGGCGCCCGAAGGCGGCCTGATCCGCGTGCGCACGCGGATGAAGATGGGTCGTGCGGTGGTCTCCATCGTCAACACGGTGTCGCAGGAGCCGTCGCGGCCGGGCAACGGCATCGCGTTGCGCAATGTGCGCGAACGGCTGCGCCTGATGCACGACGTGGCCGCGCAGTTCGACACCCGGCGCGACCGGGATGTGTTCCGTGTGCAGATCGTGGTGCCGATATGACGAGTTCCGCTCCCTTGCGTGTCCTGCTGGTCGACGACGAAGAACTCGCCCGCGTGCGCCTGCGCAGCCTCGTCGACGAGTGTCCGCAGCCGCGCGCCACGGTGGTCGGCGAAGCGGGCAACGCGACGCAGGCGCTCGTGTGGCTGCAGTCGCATGCCTGCGACCTGCTGCTGCTGGACATCCACATGCCGGGCCGCGACGGCACGCAGCTGGCCGCCGAACTGCGCCAGCAGCCGCACCCGCCGGCCGTCGTCTTCGTCACGGCGCATGCCGAGCATGCGCTGCGCGCCTTCGATCTCGACGCCGTCGACTACCTCACCAAGCCGGTGCGCCGCGAACGGTTGCAGGCCGCATTGCAGCGCGTGGCCCAGCGGCTCGCGCTGCAGCCACCGGCGGCCGCGGCGGCCGAGGCGCAACCGGTGGTCGTCGTCAGCGACCGGGGCCGCATCGTGCGTGTGCCGGTGTCGGAGGTGCTGTACCTGAAGGCCGAGCTGAAGTACGTGACGCTGCGCACGGCCGAGCACACTTACGTGCTCGACGACGCGCTGAGCGACCTCGAACAGCGCCTGGGCGAGCCCTTCATCCGCGTGCACCGCAACGCGCTCGTCGCCAAGCGCGCGGTGCTTGCGCTCGAACGGCGCGTGATCGCCGGCGGCGACGAAGACGGCGGCGAAAGCTGGGCTGTGCGCGTGGCGCCGGTCGACGAGTGGCTGGCGGTGTCGCGCCGGCAGGCGACGGCGGTGCGCGAGGCGCTCGTGGCGGCGGGGCTGTAGCGGGGACGATTGACACCAAGGAGTCGAGCATGAACGTCATCTCGAGACGAATGATTCTTGCCGCCGTGCTGGCGGTGCCGGCCATGTCCGCCCACGCGGAGTCGCTGCGCTGCAACGGCCACAGCGCCGCGGAAGGCGACTCGCGGCTGTCGGTGCTGTACAAGTGCGGCCAGCCGCTGCTGAAGGACAGCTACTGCGCGCCGGCCTACTACGTCGACACGTTCCAGCCCGTCCCGGAGCCGTTCGCGGCCGCCGTCGTGCCGTGCCAGCACACGGAGGAGTGGCTCTACGACCGCGGGCCCGGCCACCTGATGGCGAAGGTGCGTTTTCGCTCCGGCGTCGTGCAGTCGATCACCTACGGCCACGTGCCTCGGTAGAACTCGTAGCCCGGATGAAATCCGGGAGCAGCGCTCGTTCCGTTCGCAGATCCCGGATTTTCATCCGGGCTACGAAGGCTACGAAGGCGGGTCGCCCGCGGCCTGATCACCCGGTGTTGCGCAGCCCCGCCGCCACGCCGTTGATCGAGATGTGGATGCCGCGCTTCACGCGCTCGTTGCCCGGGTCGCCGTCGCGCCGCTGCCGATAGCGGCGCATCAGCTCCACCTGCAGGTGGTTCAGCGGATCGAGGTACGGGAAGCGGTGTTCGATCGATCGCGCGAGCGATGGGTTGGAGGCCAGCCGCTGCTTCTCGCCGGTGATCAGCGACAGCGCGTCGTTCGTGCGCTGCCACTCGTCGCGGATCAGCGAGAAGATGCGACGCCCCAGCCGCTTGTCCTCGACCAGCTCGACGTAGCGCTGCGCGATCGCCAGATCGCTCTTGGCGATCACCATGTCGAGGTTGGACAGCAGCGTGCGGAAGAACGGCCACTGCTTGTGCATGCGCTGCAGCAGCGCGAGCCGCTCCTTGCGCGTCTTCGTGTCCGCCAGGTAGGCCGCGATCGCCGAGCCGAAGCCGCACCAGCCGGGCAGCGCGACCCGGCACTGGCCCCAGCTGAAGCCCCAGGGGATCGCCCGCAGGTCCTCGATCGCCCGGGTGGCCTTGCGCGAGGCAGGCCGTGATCCGATGTTCAGCTCGGCGATCTCGCGGATCGGCGTGGCGCTGAAGAAATAGTCGGTGAAGCCGGGGGTTTCGTAGACCAGCTTGCGGTAGGCGGCGTAGCTCGCATCGCTGATCGCCGCCGCTGCTTCCAGGAACGCCTTCGGCGCGCTCTTGGTCGGATGCAGCAGCGTGGCTTCCAGCGTCGCGGCGACCAGGGTTTCGAGGTTGCGCCGGCCGATCTCGGGGTGGGCGTACTTCGACGCGATGACCTCGCCCTGCTCGGTGAGCCGGATCTGGCCGTTCACGGTGCCCGGCGGCTGCGCGAGGATGGCCTGGAAGCTCGGGCCGCCGCCGCGGCCGACGGTGCCGCCGCGGCCGTGGAACAGGCGCAGCGTGACGCCGTGTTCGCGGCCCAGTTCGGCGAAGAGTTCCACCAGCGCGATCTCGGCGCCGTACAGCTCCCAGTTGCTCGTGAAGCTGCCGCCGTCCTTGTTGCTGTCGCTGTAGCCGAGCATGATGTCCTGCTCGGTCGACGGGCCGGTCTTCGAGCGCTGCATCATCGCGGCGATGCCCGGCAGCGCATAGAACGCGCGCATGATCGGCGCGGCGTTGCGCAGATCGCCGATCGTCTCGAACAGCGGCACGACGATCAGGTCGGTTTGTGCGTGGTCGTCCAGTGTGCCGCGCACCAGGCCGACCTCCTTCTGCAGCAGCAGCACTTCCAGCAGGTCGCTCACGTCCTCGGTGTGCGAAATGATGTAGTGGCGCAGCGCGTCGCGGCCGTAGCGTTGCAGCATCACGAGCGCGGTCTCGAAGATCGCCAGCTCGCTTTGCGCGTGTTCGCTGTAGGCCGCCGCGCGCACTCGCAGCGGCCGCGCGTCGTTGAGCAGGCGCAGCAGAAGCTCGCGGCGTTGCGCTTCGGCCAGCGCGCCGTAGTCGGCCTCGATCTTCGCGACCTTCAGCAGCTCGGCGATCACCGCTTCGTGCTTGTCGGAGCTTTGCCTCAGGTCGACGGTCGCGAGGTGGAAACCGAACACCTGTACCGCACGCATCAGCGGCGCAAGGCGCGGGCCGATGAGCGCATCGGCGTGGTGGATTCTCAGCGAGGCTTCGACGACACGCAGGTCGGCGAGAAAGTCCGCCGCGGCGGCATAGGCGTTCTGCGGCGCCACGGCATGGCGCAGCGCCTCGGTGCCGGTCAGCTCATGCAGCGTGGCGGCCAGGCGTGCATACACGCCAATCAGCGCGCGCCGATACGGCTCGTCCTCGCGGTGCGGATTCTGGTCCGGCGAGGCGGTGGCCAGCGCGCGCATCTCGGCCGACACCGGCGCCAGCGTGGCCGAGATCGACAGCTCGGCGCCTAGCTCGTGCACCTCGGTCAGGTAGAAGCGCAGCACCGTCTCGGCCTGCCGCCCGAGTGCCATGCGCAGCGTGTCGGCGGTGACGAAAGGGTTGCCGTCGCGGTCGCCGCCGATCCAGTTGCCCATGCGGAAGAAGGTGGCAATGTCGTGGCCGGGCAGGGCGGCCTCGACCTCGCGGTACATGCGCGGGATCTGCCGCAGGAAGGTCGCGTGGTAGTACGACAGCGCGTTGTCGATCTCGTCGGACACCGTCAGCTTCGCGGTGCGCAGCATGCGCGTTTGCCACAGCTGCGTGATCCGTGCGCGGATCAGCGCCTCGTTCTCGGCGCGTTCGCGCTCGGTGGGCAGCGTCTCGCGCCGCTCCACCAGCTCGGCGATCGCGCGCTCGGCGTCGAGGATGCTTTTGCGCTGCACCTCGGTGGGGTGCGCGGTGAGCACCGGCGAGATGTAGGCATGTTGCAGCGTCTTCGCGATGTCGGCTGCGCGGATGCCGGCATCGGCCAGCCGCTCCATCGACATCGCGAGGGAGCCTTCCTGCAAGTGGCCCTGCCGCTCGTGGTGGTCGCGGCGGCGCACGTGGTGGCGGTCCTCGGCGATGTTCGCGAGGTGCGAAAAATAGCTGAACGCGCGGATCACGCTCACCGTCTGGTCGCCGCTCAGGTTCTTCAGCAGGCGATCGAGTGCGTGGCCGGCCTGGGTGTCGCTCTTCAGGCGGTAGGCGACCGAGAGCTTGCGCACGCGCTCGATCAGCTCGAACGCGTCTTTGCCCTCCTGCTCGCGAATGACGTCGCCGAGGATGCGCCCGAGCAGGCGGATGTCCTCGACCAGGGGGCGGTTCTTCTCGGCAGCGTCGCTGCTGCTGGATCGCTTGCGTGCAGGGGATGTCATTTGAGGGGGGGCGCTCCGAACCCGTCAATGTAACCGAATTACATCGGCTCCCGATATCGAAAACAGGCGTCTTGCCGAGGCGGGTAGCATCCCCCCATGGCGACTTCTCCCCTCTCCGCTTCCGGCATCGGCCGCTGCGTCATCGCGACGCGCGAAAGCCGGCTCGCGCTGTGGCAGGCCGAGCACGTGCGCGATCTGCTGGCCGAGCGCTTCGGCCTGCAGGTCGAACTCCTCGGCATGACGACGCGCGGCGACCAGATCCTCGACCGCGCGCTGTCCAAAGTGGGCGGCAAGGGCTTGTTCGTCAAGGAGCTCGAAAACGCGCTCGAAGAAGGCCGCGCGCAGCTCGCGGTGCACTCGCTGAAGGACGTGCCGATGGATCTGCCGCCCGGCTTCGCGCTCGCCGCGGTGCTGGAGCGCGAAGACCCGCGCGATGCCTTCGTGTCGAACCGCTTCGCCTCGCTCGACGAGCTGCCGCTGAACGCGCGGGTGGGCACGTCCAGCCTGCGCCGCGTCGTGCAGCTGCATGCGCTGAGGCCCGACCTGAGGACCGAACCGCTGCGCGGCAACCTCGACACGCGGCTGCGCAAGCTCGACGAAGGCCACTACGACGCCATCGTGCTCGCGGCGGCCGGCCTGAAGCGGCTGGGCCTCGCCGCACGCATCAAGGCGCTGTTCGAGCCGCAGCGCATGCTGCCTTGCGCCGGCCAGGGGGCGCTCGGGCTCGAAGTACGTGCCGATGCGAGCGAACTGCTCTCGCTGCTCGGCGGATTGACGCACACGCCCACCGCGCGGGCCGTGCAGGCGGAACGCGCCGTGTCCCGCGAACTCGGCGGCAGCTGCAGCATGCCGCTCGCCGCGTTCGCGTCGTGGGATGGCGGCTCGCTGGTGCTGAATGCCGCGCTCGGCCACCCGGACCGAACCGACGCGCCGCTGTTGCGCGTGCGCGTCGAGGGAGTACCGAACGACGAGGATGAGGCCCGCGCCATGGGTGAACGCGCCGCGGCCGCGCTGCGAGACCAGGGCGCCGCGGGCTACCTGAGAGGCTGAGAGGCAATCCGTCATGGCCGCTCATTCCCCGCAAACGGCCCCACTCTGCGTTGCAAATGCTCGACTGAGCTTGTCGAAGGCGACCGATCATCGTGAGCCTGTCGAACGACATAGCCCGAGCTATGGCTGCGCTTTGCGCCTTGATTGGGGCCGTTTGCGGGGCCTGCTCGGCCACGCCGGATTGCCTCTCAGCCTCTGCGCGGCGTGACCATGCGCGTCATCGTCACCCGGCCCGCCGCCCAGGCGGCATCCTGGGTGCAGGCCCTCAGCGAACGCGGCATCCAGGCCGTGGCCTTGCCGCTGATCGGCATTGCGCCGCCGCAGGATCCGAGCGCCGTGGCGCAGGCCTGGCGCGAGCTGCCCCGCCGGCGTCTCGTGGTGTTCGTGAGCCCCAACGCGGCCGAACAGTTTTTCGCACAGGGAACGCCGGGCTCCACATGGCCGAGCGGCACGATCGCCGGCTCCATCGGCCCGGGGACGACGCAGACGTTGCAGCGGCTGGGCGTGCCGATCGCAGCGATCGTCGAGCCTGCGGCCGATGCGCCGCAGTTCGATTCCGAGGCCTTGTGGCAGCGCCTCCGGCAGCAGCCCTGGTCGGACGCTTCGGTGCTGATCGTGCGCGGCGACGGCGGCCGCGACTGGCTGGCCGACACGCTGCGCGCGCACGGCGCTCAGGTCGATTTCGTCGCCGCCTATCGCCGCATGGCGCCGCGTCTCGACGGCGAGGCGCTGCGCACACTGGCCGACGCGCTGGCGCGGCCGCGCCAGCACCTGTGGTTCTTCAGCAGCTCGGAGGCGATCGACCACCTCATACAAGCCCGACCCGGCGCGGTGTGGGCCGATTCGCAGGCCCTTGCCACGCACCCGCGCATCGCAAAGCGCGCACGCGACTGTGGTTTTCAGGCCGTGCACGAGACGCGCCCGGGCCTCGATGCCGTGGTGGCCTGCATACAATCCCTCGCATCGTGAGCGAACCGCCGATCGACGTCCTCCCCGCCAGCGCTCCCGCTGCCCCACCCGGCGACGGCGCGGCCGCACCGCCGCGAACGCGCTGGCTGTGGTTCGCGGCCGCACTGGCGCTGACCGTCAGCGTGGCCGGTATGGCGCTGGCGTGGTTCGTGCAGCAGCGTGTCGACGTGCTGCAGCAGGAACTCGTTCGCCGCCAGCAGGACAGCCACGGCCAGGCCGCCGAAGCACGCATGCTGGCCAAGCAGGCGGAAGAGGGCATGCGCGAAGCCGCCGCGAAGGTCGCATTGCTCGAAGCGCGCGTGGCCGAGGTGTCCATCCAGCGCGGGCAGCTCGAAGAGCTGATCCAGTCGCTGTCGCGCTCGCGCGATGAAAACGTGCTGGTCGACATCGATGCCAGCCTGCGCGTGGCGATGCAGCAGACGGCGATCACCGGCAGCGCCGAGCCGCTGGTGGCTGCACTGAAGCAGGCCGACGAACGGCTGGCGCGCTACAACCAGCCGCAGCTCGAGCGGGTGCGGCGTGCCATCGCGCGCGACCTCGAGCGTGTGCGGTCCGTCGGTGTGCCCGATCTGCCGTCGCTCAGCGCCAAGCTCGACGACGTGGTGCGGCTGGTCGACGACCTGCCGCTGCTGGCGGTGGCCGAGCCGCGCAAGCCGGCGCCCGCCCGAGCCGCGTCCAAGCCGGCCTCGCAGCCCAGCGCGCCGGCATCCTCCGGTCCTTCGGCCTGGGCGGAGGCCTGGAGCGACACGTGGTCGTCGGTCTCCGAGCGGGTGTGGTCCGAGGTCAAGTCGCTGGTGCGCGTGACCCGCATCGAGCATCCCGAGGCCATGCTGCTGGCACCCGAGCAGGCCTTCTTCGTGCGCGAGAACCTCAAGCTTCGATTGCTGAACGCGCGGCTGGCTTTGCTGAGCCGACAGTACGAGGCGGCGCAGTCCGACATCGCCGCCGCGAGAGCCGCGCTCGCGCGCTACTTCGACCACTCGTCGCGCCGCTGGACGCAGGCCAGCGATCTGATCGGGCAGGTCGCGGCGAGCGCGCGCCACGTCCGCGTGCCGCGGCCCGACGAGACCCTGGCCGCGCTGTCCACGGCGTCGGCCGTGCGCTGAGCGGGACAAAAGCGACCGCATGCGCGCCGTCATCTGGTTCCTGCTGCTCTTCGCCGTGGCGGTCGTCGCCGCGACCACGCTCGGGACCAACGACGGACTCGTCAGCATCTACTGGGGTTCGTGGCGGCTCGACACGTCGCTGAACCTGTTCTTGCTGGCGATGCTGGGCACCTGCGTGGCACTGGTCTCCATCTTCCAGGCCGTGAGCTCGCTGACCGGCCTGCCGCGGCGCGCCCGCGAATGGCGCGTGGCGCGGCGCGACCGCAGCGCGCAAGCGGCGCTGCGCGATGCGCTGGCGCAGTACTTCGGCGGACGCTACAGCCGCGCGCAGAGCGCGGCGCAAAAGGCGCTCGCGATCCAGGCCGACACGCCTGACCTGGCCCAGGACAACGAGTTCACCGTGCTCGGGCATCTGCTGACGGCCGGCAGCGCGCACCGGCTGCAGGATCGCGCGAAGCGCGACGAGGAGCTCAAGCGCGCCCTCGATCTGGCACACAACAGTGCCGCCGCCCGATCGGCCGAAGAGGGCGCCCGCCTGCTCGCCGCCGAGTGGGCGCTCGACGACCGCGACGCCGCGCGCGCGCTCGAACTGCTGTCCGAGCTGCCGCCGGGCGTGGCGCGCCGCACCCACGCGCTGCGGCTGAAGCTGCAGGCCACGCGCCTCGGCCAGCAGCCGCAGGAGGCGCTGAAGACGGCGCGGCTGCTCGCCAAGCACCAGGGCTTTTCGAAGGTGGCCGCGCAGGGGCTGCTGCGCTCACTGGCCGCCGAATCGCTTGCCACCGCACACGACATCGACCAGCTGCGCCGCATCTGGACGCAGTTCGACAACGCCGACCGCCGAGACCCCTGCGTGGCCGCCGCGGCGGCCCGGCGCGCGGCGCAGCTCGGTGCGCCGGAAGAAGGACGCTCCTGGCTGCGGCCGTTCTGGGACGAGCTCGGTGAAATGAGCGCAGACGATCGCGCCGTGGTCGCGCAAGCGCTCGTGACGGTGATGCCCGGCATCGGCCCCGACTGGCTGCCGCGACTCGAAGCCGCGACGCAGGCCTTCCCCCGTGAACCGTCGATCGCCCATGCGGTCGGCACCGCGCTGGCCGACCGCCGGCTGTGGGGCAAGGCCCGCGCACTGCTCGAAACGGCCGCCGAAGATTCGGCCTTGTCGGCCGACGAGCGCCGCCACGCCTGGCTGATCCTCGCGCGCATTGCCGAAGACGAAGGCGACGAGGACCGCGCGGCGAACTGCTTCGAAGCGGCCGCCAGCGCCGGATGACCGGCGGCAAAAACCTGCTATAGTTGAGGGCTACGCGGCTGTAGCTCAGTTGGATAGAGTACTTGGCTACGAACCAAGGGGTCGTGGGTTCGAATCCTGCCAGCCGCACCAGAATTTCGGTTCTAGATCAACGCCTTAGAGGTTCGCGCCTCTAGGGCGTTTTTCTTTGCTGGGGGACTTTTGGGGGACTCGCGTCCCGCCGCGTCGCCTCTTGCTCGAGCTTCAATGTTGCAAGGCTCTTGTTCCAGCAGCCGTTGTCGTCCTTGATCTTCTCCAGCGCCCTGTGCAGCTCGACGATCTGCGCCATGCTGTAGTGGTGCGTCATCGATGGGCTGGTGTGCCAGAGGATGTCGGCGATCGTCGGCTCGAGAACGCCGGCCTCCCTCAGGCGCATTCCGGTCGTGTGGCGGAGGTCGTGAACGTGAAGGTCACCGAGTCCGGCTTCCTTCCTCGCGCGCTGCCATGCGGTGTTGTTCATCGTCTCGATCCCGCGCGGCTTGCCGCTGCCACGGGTGCCGTCCTTCCTGATCCGCTGGTAGACGAACACAAACTCATCGTGCTGCCCGCGCACCGACTCAATGACGGACTGCGCCACGCTGTTGCACACAAGCACCCTGGAGTGCTTGCGGCCCTTGACGTGTGCTGCCGGCACCTCGAACACGCTGATGCCCATCTCCGGCACCTGAATCTCCCACGCCCACCGGAAGCTGCACACCACGTCGTCGCGCGCGCCGGTGTTCAGCATGAACAGCGACATGCGTGCCAGGTGAGGTGGCAACTTCGGTAGCAGCAAGCGCTGCTCAGACCAGCTGATCGGCCGTGGTCCACGCTGGTGGCCGA
>DATKCI010000113.1:0-14631 GCA_035513255.1 Piscinibacter sp.
GCTGGCTCACCGCCAACGGCGTCATCGGCCTGTACCCGGCCAACACCGTCAACGACGACGACATCGAGATCTACGCCGACGCGTCGCGCACGCAGGTGCTGATGACCTGGCGCGGCCTGCGCATGCAGACCGAGCGGCCGGTGGTCGACGGCGTGCGCCGTCCCAACCGCTGCCTGGCCGACTTCATCGCGCCGAAAGCTTCGGGCATCGCCGACCACGTCGGCTTGTTCGCGGTGACGGCCGGACTCGGCGTCGACAAGAAGGAAAAGCAGTTCTTGGACGACCTCGACGACTACAGCGCGATCATGCTGAAGGCCCTGGCCGACCGCATGGCCGAGGCCTTCGCCGAACGCATGCACCAGCGGGTGCGCACCGAGCTGTGGGCCTACGCGGCCGACGAGCAGCTGAGCAACGCCGAGCTGATCGCCGAAAAGTACCGCGGCGTCCGCCCGGCCCCCGGTTATCCGGCCTGCCCGGACCACACCGTGAAGGCCGAGATGTTCCGCATGCTCCATTGCGAGGACATCGGCATGGGCCTGACCGAAAGCCTCGCGATGACGCCGGCGGCCAGCGTCAGCGGCTTCTATCTCGCCCATCCGCAGGCCACATACTTCAACGTCGGCAAGCTCGGCGACGATCAGCTGCGTGACTGGGCCGAGCGCTCGGGGCAGGAACCTGAGCAAGCGAAGCGGGCACTCGCATCGTTATCGTGAACCTGCCGGCTGGCAGCAGCCGGTTACAACTTGGTGGGCCTCGATGGCAACCGGAACGCCCGTTCGCCGTTTCAATGCGGGTGGGCCCCGATGCCCTCGCATGACAAAGGAACTCCATGACGACCTCCACGATGACGGCTGCAAGCGGTACGGAAGGCCGCCGCAGTGCCATTTCGCGCAATGTCTGGCTGATCGCCGGCGGCCTCGGGCTGGCCTCGCTCGGTTTGGCCGCGGGCCTGGCATGGCGCCCGGCGCCGCCGCAGGCGGAGCTGATGGTGCCGGCCACCTCGGTGGTCGAGACGCAGGCCTCGCTGTCGCCGAACGAAACCGTTGTGGAAACGGCCGAGCCGACCGCCCCGCCGGTCGCGCCGGCGCTGAAGAAGCAGGCGCCGCCGGCGCCGCGCAAGGCGCCGGCACCCACCGTCGTCAGCACGGCGCCGACGCCGATGGTCACGCAGCCGGTGGCGATTTGCGCCGACTGCGGCGTCGTCGAGGCCGTGCGTGAAGTGCAGCAAAAGGGCGAGGCCAGCGGCCTCGGCGCCGTCGCCGGCGGCGTGCTCGGCGGCGCGATCGGCAACAAGATGGGCAAGGGCAACGGCCGCAAGGCGATGACCGTCATCGGCGCGATCGGCGGCGGCCTGGCGGGCCACGAGGTCGAAAAGCGCGCCCGCGGCGAGACCGTCTACGAAGTGCAGGTGCGGATGGACGACGGCAGCGTACGCACCTTGCAGCAAAAGACCGCGCCGACGCCCGGCACGCGTGTCACCGTCGATGGCGACACGCTGAGGACGACCCGCTCGCCCGACAGCGGTCAGATGATTCGCACCGGCACCTGATCCCTGTAGCCGGATGAAATCCGGGGTTGTGCGGTCGCCCGGCATCAAACCCCGGATTTCATCCGGGCTACGGTGCCGCCAGAGCCCGCCGGTATTGGATCGCTTCGGCCAGATGCGGCACCTGCACCTGCCGGCTCTCAGCCAGATCCGCGATGCTGCGCGCGATGCGAAGCACCCGGTGAAAACTCCGCCCCGACCACCCCAGCCGAGCCGCGGCGTTCTGCAGGAACTTCGAGGCCGCCGCGTCGAGCGCGCAATGTGTGTCGAGGGCATCGCCGGCCAGCTCGGCGTTGAGCCCACCCTGCCGCGCCCACTGCAGCGCCTGCGCCGCCGCCACGCGTTCGGCGACTGACGAACTGCTCTCGCCGTCCGGCGCCGCCGCGAGCGTCTCGGCCGGCACTGCCGGCACCTCGACCTGCAGGTCGATGCGATCGAGCAGCGGGCCGCTGATGCGGCCCTGATACCGGGAGATGCCGTCCGGCGTGCAGCGGCAGGCCCGCAGCGCGCTGCCATGGTGACCGCACGGGCAGGGGTTCATCGCCGCGACGAGCTGGAAACGCGCCGGGAACTCCGCCTGCCGCGCGGCCCGCGAGATCACGATGCGCCCGGACTCCAGCGGCTCGCGTAGCGCTTCGAGCGCGGCGCGCGGAAACTCCGGCAGCTCGTCGAGGAACAGGATGCCCTCGTGTGCGAGCGAAATCTCGCCGGGCCGCGGCGGCGTTCCGCCGCCGACGAGTGCGACCGACGACGCGCTGTGGTGCGGCGAGCGCATCACCCGCTGCGCCCAGCGCCGCGGATCGAAGGCGCCGTTCAGGCTCAGCACGGCCGCCGACTCCAGCGCCTGCGTCTCCGACAGCGGCGGCAGCAGGCCGGCCAGGCGCTGCGCCAGCATCGACTTGCCGGTGCCCGGCGGCCCGACCATCAGCAGGCTGTGTCCGCCGGCGGCGGCGATCTCCAGCGCGCGCTTCGCGCTCGCCTGGCCTTTCACGTCACGCAGGTCCGGGCCGATGGGCGCCGGCTCCGGACGGGTGACTTCGGCCCGCGGCAGTGGCTCGGCCGCGTCGCCCGGCAGCATCGCCTTCACGACGTCGAGCAGATGCGCCGCCGGGTGGATCGTCAGCCCGTCCACCAGCGCGGCCTCGCGCGCACTGGCCTGCGGCAGCACCAGCGCCCGCGAGGACCCCATGCGGCGCAAGGCCAGCGCCATCGCGAGCGAGCCGCGCACCGGGCGCAGGTCGCCCGCCAGCGACAACTCGCCGGCGAACTCGAAGCGGGCGAGCCGCCGCGCGTCGATCTGGCCACTGGCCGCGAGGATGCCGAGCGCGATCGGCAGGTCGAAGCGGCCCGATTCCTTCGGCTGATCGGCCGGCGCCAGGTTGACGGTGATCCGCTTGTTGTGCGGGAACTCGAGCCCGCTGTGCAGCAGCGCGGCGCGCACGCGTTCGCGCGCCTCCTTCACCTCGGTGTCGGCGAGCCCGACCAGCGTGAAGCTCGGCAGGCCGTTGGACAGGTGGACCTCCACTGTCACCTCGGGCGCAGCGAGTCCGTCCAGGGCACGGCTGTGAAGCACAGCCAACGACATCGGCGTTCTTTCTGCGGCGCGGCGCCGCCGTGTGGTCTTTACGAGGGTGAGCTGTACGAGATTGTCTGTGCCGCAGGCGCGGCTCCAGCTGTTGCCGCAGGCCCCCGTATGGGTGATGTTGCGAGGCGCCGATCTCTGCAGTCGAGAGCCTTCACTCTGCTGATCGGCGCTCTGGCGCTGAGCGGCTCCTTGTATTGACTTCAGCCGTGGTGAGCGATCAAAATGCATCCTTAAGCTGTACGGCCATCATCCGTACAACTCAGCAAGGAGTACCGCCATGGCCGCCAACGCACTTTTGAACCGAGCATCGCGTCGAACGTCCCAAACGTCGAAGCGCGCAGGCGCCCGCCTCGAATTTCGTGTGAGCGACGAAACTCAAGAGCTCTTCAAGCGCGCGTCCGAAATGACCGGGCGGACCATGACTGACTTCGTCATCACCGCGGCGGCGGAGGCAGCTCATCAGGCCATCGAGCGGGCAGAAGTGGTGCGCATATCGTTGAAGAGTCAAGAATGCTTCGCAGATGCGTTGCTCTCCCCACCGAAACCAAACGATGCGCTCAAGCGTGCCTTTGAGCGTCGTCGTCAGATGATCGGCGAAGAGTGAGCGAGCCCGAGTACCGAATCGAGGCTCTTGACCCGAACCTGAATCGCAAGGAATTCACCTGCGGCGACTTCGCGCTCGACAACTACTTCAAAACGCAAGCCACACAAGACATCCGTCGAAGGGTGGCTTTCTGCTTCGTTGCTCAAGACGAAGGCCGCATCATCGGGTACTACACGCTTTCCTCTGCAACCTTGATGCTCGATGAGCTTCCCGCAGACAGACGTAAGAAGCTCCCAAAATACGGTCTGGTTCCGTGCGTTCTGATGGGGCGCTCGGCAGTTGCGACTGCCCATCAGGGCAAGGGCTTCGGCTCAGTGCTTCTAGCCGATGCGCTTACCCGAGCACTTCGCGCCGAGATCGCGGCTCATGCCCTCATCGTTGATGCAAAGAACGCGAAGGCGGCCAGTTTCTACGAGAAGCACGGCTTCCTGGCTTGCCCTGATCAGCCGCTCAAGCTTTTCCTGCCGTTGGTGACTGCGGCTGCCGCTTCCCAGTAGGTGCTGGTGCCGCCGAAGGCCAGCGCGGGCGGTTGCGCAAGATGTGGCGCGCCCATTCGCGGGCGCGGTGACGCCAGCGCACGAAAACAGTGCTTGAGCTTCCATATGAACCACAATGGTGCGTCCGTGCGCGACAAGAAGGCGCCGATGCCTCGTTTCGATGCGAAAACGCGGTGAAGCCTCCCTGGCACACAACGTGCAAATCCGGGTCGAGTCGTTTTATCCAATCCTCCCGGAGTCCCAAAGCATGAAGAAATCCCTCGTCGTTGTCGCCGTCCTGTCCTTGTTCGCGTCCATGGCCCAGGCCGACGTCACCGCGAACCTGAGCTTGACCAGCAAATACAAATACCGCGGCCAAGACCAGAGCGACGCCGAAAAGGACGTGCTGCCCGCCGTCCAGGGCGGTTTCGACTTCTCCTCCGGGGGCCTCTACCTCGGCAACTGGAACTCCAGCATCGGTTTCGCGCACGGCACCGAAATGGACTTCTACGGCGGCTACAAGGGCGAGGCCGGCGGCCTGGCCTATGACGTCGGCGTGCTGCAGTACTACTACCCGGGCACCGATGCGTCGGTGCTGAACACGACCGAGCTCTACGGCGCGGTGAGCTTCAGCATCGTGACCTTCAAGTACTCGCACACGGTGTCCGACGAGTACTTCGGCATCGTCGACGGCCAGAACACCGGCTACTTCGACCTCACCGCGAACTACGACCTCGGCAACGGCCTCACGCTGAACGGCCACCTCGGCCACACCCGCTTCCCGAGCGGCGCGAAGGACGTGGGCGCGGTCAACTACACCGACTACAAGCTGGGCGTCACCTATGACCTCGGCTCGGGCTTCTCGCTCGGCGGCGCGGTCGTCGGCGCCGACAAGAAGGACGCGTGGGGCGACATCAACAAGGCCCGCGCGATCGTCACGCTCACCAAGGCGATGTAATCCACCGGGCGCCGGGTCTTCGCCGAAGGTCCGGCTCTCGCCGTTCACTGTTCTAGAAAGGTTCGACCATGAAGATGGTGACTGCCATCGTCAAGCCGTTCAAGCTTGATGAAGTGCGTGAAGCCCTGAGCGCCATCGGCGTGCAAGGCGTCACGGTGACCGAGGTGAAGGGCTTCGGCCGCCAAAAGGGCCACACCGAGCTGTACCGAGGCGCCGAGTACGTCGTCGACTTCCTGCCGAAGGTGAAGATCGAAGCCGCCGTCGACGATGGCGTCGTCGACCGGGTGATCGAGGCCGTCGAGGCGGCCGCCCGCACCGGCAAGATCGGTGACGGCAAGATTTTCGTATCGTCGTTGGAACAGGTCGTCCGCATCCGCACGGGCGAAACCGGCAAAGACGCACTCTGACGTGCACTCCATAGAGAGACAACCCACCATGAAGAAACTCATTGCCACCCTCGCCCTGGGCCTCGCGGTCCTGGGCTTCACGGGCACCGCGGCGGCGCAGGACAGCGCCGCCTCGGCGCCCGTGGCCGAGGCGACCGCCGCGCCCGCCGAAGCGGCCCCCGCCGATGCTGCGCCGGCGGCTGCCGAAGCGGCGCCGGTCGTCGACAAGGGCGACGTCGCCTGGATGCTGGTCGCCACGCTGCTCGTCGTGTTCATGGCCGTGCCCGGCCTCGCGCTGTTCTACGGCGGACTCGTGCGCAGCAAGAACATGCTGTCGGTGCTGATGCAGGTGATGTGCGTGTTCTCGCTGATCGTCGTGCTGTGGGCCATCTACGGCTACAGCCTCGCGTTCGGCGGCGGCGGCGCATTCATCGGCGTGCTCGACAAGGTCATGCTCGCCGGCGTCACGCCCGACAGTCTCGCGGACACTTTCTCGGCCGGCTTCAAGCTGCCGGAATACGTGTTCATCGCGTTCCAGGCCACGTTCGCCGCCATCACCTGCGCGCTGATCGTCGGCTCGTTCGCCGAGCGTGTGAAGTTCTCTGCGGTGCTGCTGTTCTGCGTGCTGTGGTTCACCTTCTGCTACCTGCCGGTTGCGCACATGGTCTGGTACTCGGAAGGCTACCTGTTCAAGGCCGGCGCGCTGGACTTCGCCGGCGGCACCGTGGTGCACATCAACGCCGGCGTGGCCGGACTGGTCGGCGCCTACGTGATCGGCAAGCGGGTCGGCTACGGCCGCGATGCGCTGACCCCGCACTCGCTGACGCTGACGATGGTCGGCGCCTGCATGCTGTGGGTGGGCTGGTTCGGCTTCAATGCCGGCTCGGCGCTCGAAGCCAACGGCACGGCGGCGCTCGCGTTCATCAACACGCTGCTCGCCACCGCGGCGGCCACGCTCGCGTGGTCCATGGCTGAAGCGCTGACCAAGGGCAAGGCCTCGATGCTCGGCGCCGCGTCGGGCGCCGTCGCCGGCCTCGTTGCGATCACGCCAGCCTGCGGCTCGGTCGGTCCGATGGGTGCGCTCGTGATCGGTGCGATTGCCGGCGTGCTGTGCCTGTGGGGCGTGAACGGCCTGAAGCGCATGCTCGGCGCCGACGACTCGCTCGACGTGTTCGGCGTGCACGGTGTCGGCGGCATCGCCGGCGCGCTGCTCACCGGCGTGTTCACTGCGCCGTGGCTGGGCGGCACCGGCGCCGAGGACTTCTCGATCGCCGGCCAGGTTGCCACGCAGGCGCTCGGTGTCGGCGTGACGATCGTCTGGTCTGCGGTGGTGGCGTTCATCGCCTTCAAGGTCGTCGACATGGTGATCGGCCTGCGTGTCACGGAAGACGAGGAACGCGAAGGCCTGGACATCGCCTCGCACGGCGAGACGGCCTACAGCAAGTAAGCGCGAACACCTTTCGTTCGTCGATGGGAAAAGAGGGCTGCCGCGAGGCAGCCCTCTTTGCTTGCGCGGGGCCCGTAGAGCGTCTTGCGATCCGCGGCAGCCTCCCCAAATGCCTAGAATCGTCGTTCGCCCTGCCCACACGCGGCCGGCGTCCGGCTCAGCCTCTTCCTTCGGGTCACCTCATGGTTCCTCATCTCCTCACGGCGCTCACCGGGCCGATCAACGAACTGGAGCAGCGCATCCTGGAATCGCTGCCGGCGATCGAACGCTGGTTCCGTCTCGAGTGGATGGAACACACGCCGCCGTTCTACACCTCGGTGGACGTGCGCAACGCCGGCTTCAAGCTCGCGCCGGTGGATACCAACCTGTTTCCCGGCGGCTGGAACAACCTGACCCAGGAAATGCTGCCGCTGGCGGTGCAGGCCGCGATGGCGGCGATCGAGAAGATCTGCCCCGAGGCGCGCAACCTGCTGCTGATCCCCGAGAACCACACGCGCAACAGCTTCTACCTGATGAACGTCGCGAGGCTGGTGCAGATCTTCCACCAGGCGGGGCTGAACGTGCGCCTGGGCTCGCTCGACGACAGTGTGAAGGCGCCCACGCAGATCGACCTGCCCGACGGCAGCACGCTGACCGTGGAGCCGCTGCTGCGCACCCGCGGCCGGCTCGGACTGAAGGACTTCGATCCCTGCACCATCCTCGTCAACAACGACCTGTCCGCCGGCCTGCCGCAGATCCTCGCGAACCTGCACGAGCAGTACCTGCTGCCGCCGCTGCATGCCGGCTGGGCCGTGCGGCGCAAGAGCAACCACTTCCAGGCCTACGAGGAAGTCGCGAAGAAGTTCGCCAAGCTGCTCGGCATGGACCCGTGGCTGATCAACCCGCTGTTTGCTCGCTGCGGCGAAGTGAACTTCGACGACGCCACCGGCCAGGACTGCCTGATGAGCAACGCCGAGGCGCTGCTTGCGAAAATCCGCCGCAAGTACAAGGAGTACGGCATCCAGGAGAAGCCGTTCGTCATCGTCAAGGCCGACGCCGGCACCTACGGCATGGGCATCATGACCGTGCGCGACCCGAAGGACCTGGTCGAGCTGAACCGCCGCACGCGCAACAAGATGAGCACGATCAAGGACGGCCAGGGCGTCAGCGAAGTGATCCTGCAAGAAGGCGTGCCGACCTACGAGCGCGTGCACGACGCCGTGGCCGAGCCGGTGGTCTACATGATCGACCGCTACGTGGTCGGCGGCTTCTACCGTGTCAACGCCGAACGCGGCATCGACGAGAACCTGAATTCGCCGGGGGCGAGCTTCGTGCCGCTGGCCTTCGCCGAATCGAACCAGTTACCTCGGCCGGGCTACAAGCCCGGTGCCAGCGCGCCGAACCGCTTCTACATGTACGGCGTGATCGCCCGGCTCGCGATGGTGGCGGCCAGCTACGAACTCGAAGCGACCGACCCCGACGCCGAAGTCTACGAGTGAGCGCGCCGCCCGGTCGCCGCCTCCCGGCGGGCCGTTGCTGCGGTGCAACAAGCCACGCCGCGTGACGCGGTCGCCGGGCGCAGAATCGCTGTTCTTTCAACAAGCCCCGCCGGCGGCCACCCCCGGCGGCGCCCCGTGAGCGAACCCCGTTCCACTTCCGGCCTGGCCCTCCTGACCCTCGGCGCCCTCGGCGTCGTCTACGGCGACATCGGCACCAGTCCGCTGTATGCCCTCAAGGAGGTCTTCGCGCCCGGCCATGTGCCGCTCACGCGGGACAACATCCTCGGCGTGCTGTCGCTGGTGTTCTGGTCGCTGACCGTCATCGTCTCGGTCAAGTACGTGGGCCTGATCCTGCGTGCCGACAACAACGGCGAGGGCGGGCTGATCGCGATGCTCGCGCTCGCGTCGCAGGCGGTAAAGGACCGTCCGGTGCTCCGCCGGCGCCTGCTGATGCTTGGCATTTTCGGCACCGCGATCTTCTTCGGCGACGGCGTCATCACGCCGGCCGTCTCGGTGCTCGGCGCGATCGAAGGGCTGGAGGTCGCGGCACCCGGGCTGCACGACTTCATCGTCCCGCTGTCGGTGGCGGTCCTCACGCTGCTGTTCGTCGTGCAGCGGCACGGCACCGGCGGCATCGGGCAACTCTTCGGGCCGGTCACCGCACTGTGGTTCGTCGTGATCGCCGCGCTCGGCGTCGTGCACATCGTGGACAACCCGGCGGTGATCGGCGCGCTGAGCCCGCACCATGCGCTGCGCTTCATGGTCCTGCAGCCGGGCATCGCGTTCGTCGCCCTCGGGTTCATCGTGCTGTGCGTGACCGGTGCCGAGGCGCTGTACGCCGACCTGGGCCACTTCGGCAAGCGGCCGATCCGCATGGCGTGGTTCACGCTGGTGATGCCGGCGCTGCTGCTGAACTACTTCGGCCAGGGTGCGATGCTGCTCGAGTCGCCCGACAAGGTGCGCAACCCGTTCTACGAAATGGCGCCGGCCTGGGCGCTGTACCCGCTGATCGGACTGGCCACCTGCGCCGCGGTGATCGCCTCGCAGGCGCTGATCACCGCCGCCTTCTCGGTCACCAAGCAGGCGATCCAGCTCGGCTACATGCCGCGGCTGCGCATCCTGCACACCTCCGTGCGCGACACCGGGCAGATCTACGTGCCCTTCGTCAACTGGACGCTGTACTTGTGCATCGTTGGCGCGGTGTTGTTCTTCGGCTCCAGCGGCCGGTTGGCCAGCGCCTACGGCATCACCGTGACGATCGACATGCTGATCACGACGGTCATGACCTTCTTCGTGATCCGCTACGGCTGGAAATACGCGTGGGCGCTGAGCATTGCGGCGACGCTGTTCTTCTTCCTCGTCGACCTCGGCTACTTCGCCGCCAACATCGTGAAGGTGTTCGACGGAGGCTGGTTCCCGCTGGTCATCGGTGCGGTGATGTTCACGCTGATGACCACCTGGAAGCGCGGGCGCGAGCTGATGGCCGAACGGCTGCGTGACGACGCAATCGAGTTGCCCGGCTTCCTCGCCGCGGTGTTCGTCAGCCCGCCGCTGCGCGTGCCGGGCACCGCGGTGTTCCTCGTCAGCGAACAAGGTCTCACGCCGAACGCGCTGCTGCACAACCTGAAGCACAACAAGGTGCTGCACGAGACCAACCTGTTCGTCACCGTGCAGCACCACGAGGTCCCGTGGATCGAACCGGACAGGTGTGTCGAGATCGAACCGCTCGGTCATGGTTGCTGGCAGGTGACGCTGCACTTCGGCTTCAAGGACGAGCCCGACGTGCCGCAGGCACTGGCGCTGGTGCGCGACCGCAGCTTCCCGGTCGACGAGATGCAGACCTCGTACTTCCTGTCGCGCGACATCGTCGTGCCGGCGATCCGGCACGGCATGGCGGCGTGGCGCGAGAAGCTGTTCGCCAACATGCACCGCAATGCCGCGGCCGCGGCCGACTTCCTGCGCTTGCCGACCAACCGGGTCGTGGAGCTGGGGTCCAAGCTTGAGATCTGAGTCAATGCGGGGCAAGTGGGCCCCGGCTTTCGCCGGGGTGACGTGCCCTCTCTCCCGTCACCCCGGCCCTTCGACAGGCTCAGGACAGGCCGGCCTTCGGCCGAGCCGGGGTCCACTGCACCGCAGTCGAACCGAACCCCACGCAGCGCGCACCTGCGCATTTTGTGCAACAGTGGCGGGCCACCCGTTCGTGAAAGCTGCCTCGTGAAACTGCTGTTCGTCGCCGACCCGCTGGAAGCCTTCAAGCCCTACAAGGACACCACCTTCGCGATGATGCGCGAGGCCGCGGCGCGCGGACACGAGCTGTTCGCCTGCGAACCCAAGGACCTGGTCTGGCAGTGGGGCGGACGTGTCACCGCGAGGATGCGGGCGTTCACGCTGACCGGCGACCCGCACGACTGGTTCGCCGAGCGCAGTCGCCCGGAACACGCACTTGCGGACCTCGACGGCGTGCTGATGCGCAAGGACCCCCCGTTCGACAGCGAGTACTTCTACGCGAGCCACCTGCTGCAGCAGGCCGAGCGCGAAGGCGCGCGCGTGGTCAACAAGGCGGCGGCGCTGCGCGACCACCCGGAAAAACTCGCGATCCTCGAATTTCCGCAGTACATCGGCCCCACGCTCGTCGCGCGCGACGAACAGGCGATCCGGCGCTTTCACGCCGAGCATCGCGACATCATCCTGAAGCCGCTGGACGGCATGGGCGGCATGGGCATCTTTCGCGTCGGGCCGGACGGCCTGAACCTCGGCAGCATCATCGAGACGCTGAACAAGGGCGGCGCGCAGACGGTGATGGTGCAAAGCTACCTGCACGAGATCGCGCAGGGCGACAAGCGCATCCTGATCATCGGCGGCAAGCCGGTGCCGTATTCGCTCGCACGCATCCCCCAAGGCAGCGAGATCCGCGGCAACCTCGCGGTCGGCGGCAAGGGCGTCGCGCAGCCGCTGTCGGCACGCGACCGCGAGATCGCCGAAGGCATCGGCCCGATCCTCGCGGCGCGCGGCCTGCTGCTGGTCGGCATGGACGCGATCGGCGACTGCATGACCGAGATCAACGTGACCAGCCCGACCTGCTTCCAGGAGATCGCACAGCAGACCGGCTTCGACGTCGCCGGCATGTTCGTCGATGCGCTCGAAGAGGTCTTGCGGCGCGACGGGTGACCGAATCGCGACTCCGGCGTGGCCGGCCGGCTGTGGGCGCTGTGCTGGGCCCCCTACCACTTGCATCCCTTGTCCGTGGCGGCATCATGTAGCAGGAACAGCGGCGCGAACAGGCCCTTGTCCGCATGCGCGCTGCGACAGTCGGCGCGCGCGGCCTGCCGCACGCCGCTGGACAGCGCCTGATCAGCACCGCGTTCCGGGTTCAGCGTCACCCCGGCGCCCCGGGCCATCGCCCCGACGCTGTCTGGCCGGCCGCGTGCGGCCTCGCTCATCGCCGCCGCGTCGATGACCAGCGGCGCCGAGGCCGGCGTCGGCGAAGCGTCTACGACTGGTGGCGGCGGCGCGACCGTCGGTGCGGTGAACACCGGACGCTCGGCTTGGGGGCGGTCTGGACGCTGCATGAGCCGGCGGCTCGGTGCAGGCGTGTCGATTCGCGGCGGGGGTGCGGCCACCGGCACGGGGGCCGGCGGCAGCAGCACCCGCACGAAACTTCGGATGGCAGGCGTCGCAGCGACACGCTCCCCGCGTTCGCCGGCCGCCAGGAACCAGAGGAACAGCGCGTTGAGCGCCAATGCGGCTCCGCCGGCCAGCCACCGCACGCCGGTCCGGGGGCGGCGCGGTTCCGGCCCAGTAGGCATGGATCTCGTCGCGCCCGGAGAATGACGGCTCTCCAGGCCCTTCTTGTAGCGCCGTTTCCCTCCCGGTGCCTCCGATGTGACACGGGGCTTTTCTTGTGAAGGCATTGACATGCGGCGGCGAGTGTAGCCGCGGCAGCTGTAGGGGCAAACGATCGATACGAAGCGACACACGCCAGTCCCACTGGTCCCGACCGACCCACCCACTGCGGCGCCGGCACGGCGGGGATGCACACCCTTTGGGCTGATCCGAGAGAGGCGCCGGCTGGCCGGCGAACATCGCGACAATGCGGGTTTGTCTCGTCACTCCTTATGGCAGTCCTCTCCCTTTCCAACGCCCACCTCGCCTACGGCCACGTCGCCTTGCTCGACGGAACCGGTTTTTCGCTCGAAGCCGGCGAACGCCTCGGCCTGATCGGCCGCAACGGCGCGGGCAAGTCCTCGCTGCTGAAGATCATCGCCGGCCTCGAGAAGCCCGACGACGGCCTGCTGCAGATGACGCAAGGCTTGCGCATCCGCTACGTGCCGCAGGAGCCGGTGTTCGATGCGGCCATGAGCGTGTTCGACGTCGTCAGCGAAGGCGTGGCCGAAGCCCGCGCCGTGCGCCAGCAGTACGAGGAGCATGCCGAGGGCGTGGACCTCGATGCGCTGCAGACGCGCATCGAGGCGCTGGACGCCTGGACCTGGGAGCAGCGCGTGGACACCACGCTGGACCATCTGCACCTGAGCGGCGAGCGGCGCATCGGCGAGCTCTCGGGTGGCATGAAGAAACGCGTCGCCCTCGGCCAGGCGCTGGTGGCCGTGCCCGACGTGCTGCTGCTCGACGAGCCCACCAACCACCTCGACCTCGATTCGATCGCGTGGCTCGAGGAGCTGCTGCGCACCTTCAAGGGCGCGGTGATGCTGATCACCCACGACCGCGCCTTCCTCGACGGCGTGGCCACGCGCATCCTCGAGCTCGATCGCGGCGTGATCCGCAGCTACCCCGGCAACTTCAGCGCCTACGAGCGGCTGAAAGAAGAACAGCTCGCCGCCGAGGCACTCGCCAGCGCACGCGCCGACAAGCTGCTGGCGCAGGAAGAAGTGTGGATACGCAAGGGCGTGGAAGCGCGCCGCACGCGCAGCGTGAGCCGCGTGCAGCGGCTGCAGCTGCTGCGCGCGCAACGCCAGGCCCGGCGCGATTCGCTCGGCCAGGTGCGGCTGGACGTCGACTCCGGCGTGCCCAGCGGCAAGATCGTCGCCGAGCTGCGCGACGTGACGATGAAGTTCGATGACAACACGATCGTCGAGGGCTTCAGCGCGACCATTCTGCGCGGCGACAAGGTTGGCCTGATCGGCCCCAACGGCGCCGGCAAGACGACGCTCTTGAAGCTGATCCTCGGCGAGCTGCAACCCACGTCGGGCAGCGTGCGCCAGGGCACGCGGCTGGAGGTCGCGTACTTCGACCAGATGCGCAGCCAGTTGAACCTCGACGCGACCTTGGCCGACACGATCAGCCCCGGCAGCGAGTGGGTGGAGTTCAGCGGCTCGCGCAAACACGTGATGAGCTACCTGAACGACTTCCTGTTCTCGCCCGAACGCGCCAATTCGCCGGTGCGCACCTTGAGCGGCGGCGAACGCAACCGCCTGCTGCTCGCGCGGCTGTTCGCGTTGCCGGCGAACGTGCTGGTGCTCGACGAGCCGACCAACGACCTCGACATCGACACGCTGGAGCTGCTGGAGGAGTTGCTGCAGGGTTACGCCGGCACGGTGTTCCTCGTGAGCCACGACCGGCGCTTTCTCGACAACGTCGTGACGAGCACGATCGCGTGGGAAGGCGACGAGTCACCCGGCTTGTGGCGCGAGTACGAAGGTGGCTATGAGGACTGGAAGCAGCAGCGCGAGCGTGCGCGGGCGCTGCGCGAGCAGGCCTCGGCCAAGCCGGCGGAGAAGCCGAAGGCCGTGGCCGCGAAGGAACCCGCAGCGAAGCCGCGCAAGCTCAGCTACAAGGAACAGCGCGAACTCGACGAGCTGCCGGGCCTCATCGACGCGCTGGAAGCCGAACAAAAGGAGCTCGGTGACCTGCTCGCGAAATCCGACTTGTACGCGAGCGAACCGAAGCGCGCGGCCGACGCGCAGGTGCGCTACGCGCAGATCGACGACGAGCTGATGGCGGCGCTGGAGCGTTGGGAGCTGCTGAGCGCGCGGTAGTCAACCGTCACGCCGATCCCCCGCCCCACCGTTCCCCCCCACCGTCCCGACCCCCCCCACCGTCCCGACCCCCCCTGCCGTCATCCCGACGAAAGTCGGGATCCACCGGCCGCGCCTCGCCAATCTGGTGCAGTGGATCCCGACTTTCGTCGGGATGA
>DATKCI010000114.1:0-8167 GCA_035513255.1 Piscinibacter sp.
GAGACACTGTCCGACGGGGAGATTGCGGGTGACGAGATCATCTGCCCGCGCCACGGCGCGCGCTTCTCGATCCTCACCGGCCAGGCCCTTTCGCCGCCTGCCTACGAACCGGTGGTGACCTTTCCGGTGCAGGTCGAGGGCGGCATGGTCCTCGTGAAGGACGACCGCTGGGACTGACATGCCCACCCCACGTCGCTTCGCTCCTGCCCCGAGGGCAGTGCTCGGCCGCCTTGAGGCGGCTCGGCGCGCCGTGGCAAGGGCTGTCTCATCCTCAGAACGCGGGTTTGCGCCACACACTCGCCAGCCACAACTGCTGTTCGAGCGGCAGTCCGGCGGGGCGATAGTAGTGGGTCAGCTCGACAAATCCGGCCGCCAACATGTGGCCGCGCCAGGCCGACAAGTCGTAGAAGGCGCCGTAGCGGCCACCGGACCAGCCCTCCCGGCCATCGCCGCGGGGGTTCGAGCTGAACAGCACACCGCCCGGCTTCAGCGTCCGACGCAGCGCCACGAGCACACGCGGCAACTCTTGGCAGGGCACGTGGAACAGTGCCGCATTGGCGAACACGCCGTCGAAGTGGCTGCCCGGCAAATCCAGCTCGAGGAAGCTTTGTTCCAGCACGTCGCATCCGCTGTACTCGCGCGCCATCGCGGCCAGCCGCGCAGCGCCCTCCAACCCTGTGGCCGAATGTCCGAGTTGCTTGAATGTCTTGAGATCGCGGCCGGGCCCGCACCCGAAGTCAAGGATCGCGAACGGTGGCGGCGCTTCGATGTGCAGCAGCAGCGCGGCGATGTTCTGGCTCACGTCGTGATCGCGCGTGCCTTCCCAGAAGGCGTCCGCTCGCTGGTTGTAGTACGCCAGCGTCAGGGTGCTGATGCGTTCGAGCGCCTCAGGCGTCAGCGTCATGATGTGACAAGGGCACGAAGCAGCAGATCGACGTCGGTGATCGGTGGCAGGCACTGCGGCCCACGGCAGACCCAGGCCTGGGGACGGGCACTCGCCGGCTTGACCAGCGCGTCGGGCAGGTCGCTGGTGTCGGCGGGCAGTTGCAGCACCAACACGCCAGGCAGATAGCGGCCGGCCAGCGCCGCGCACCATGGCACGAGCGCAGGCGAGTGCCCGGTGAGCATGACCAGCGTTGGCGCCGAGAGGGTTTCGGTCATCGCGGTCACGAGCGTCGGGAAGCCGTGGGGTGTGTGCCGAACCTCGTCGGCAAACAGCGCCATCGTGCGTTGCGCGGCCTGCACATAGCGCGACTCGCCGACCAGATGACCCAGGCGCTGCAGATGCAGTGCGGCAGTGCCGTTGCCCGACGCTGTGGCGCCGTCGTGACCCGGCTTCGATCGCACCACCAGCGCTTCATGGTCGTGGCTGGTGAAGAAGAAGCCGCCACCCTGCGGGTCTTCGAACTGCGCGAGCAACCGGTCTGCCAGTGCGCAGGCCCATTGCAGATCGGCGACGCGCAGCACGTCACCTTGCATCAGTTCGAGCACCGCACCGAGCATGAACGCATGGTCATCGAGATAGGCATTGAGGTGAGAGCGGCCGTCCTTGCTTGTGGCCAGCAGGCGCCCCTTGCGCCACAACGCGGCGCGAACGAAGTCCGCGGCGCGACGCGCCGACGTGGCCCAGCGTCGCTCGGCGAATACCCGTGCCGCGAAGGCCATGCCATCGATGGCCAGCGCGTTCCAGCTGGTCAGCACCTTGTCGTCGCGGCCGGGCCGCTCGCGCGCCTCGCGCAGCGCGAACAAGCGAGCGCGGGCCTCGGCGATCAGCGCCGCACACGCCGCTTCATCACGCCCCAGCCGAGCGGCTACGTCGGCGAGCGGCCGGGCGACGTGCAGGTGCCAGGAGCGGCCTTCGAAGTTGGGCGGCGCGTCAAGTCCGTAGCGCGCTGCAAGGGCGGCGAACTCGGCCGTGCTCAGTTGCTGCGCGACCTCGTCACGCTGCCACACATAGAAGCGCCCCTCTTCGCCTTCGGAGTCGGCATCGATGCTGGAGAAATAGCCGCCTTCGCTGCCTTGCATCTCGCGCATCAGCCAGGCGGCCGTGCCCTCGCACACCTGGCGCCACAGTGGTTCGTGCGTCAGCTGCCAGGCTGCCGCGACCAGGCGCAGCAGCGGCCCGTTGTCGTACAGCATCTTCTCGAAGTGCGGAATCGTCCATCGAGCGTCGGTGCTGTAGCGGCAAAATCCCCCGCCCAGGTGATCGTACAGTCCGCCTTCGGCGATGCGCCGCAAGGTCAGCAGCACGGCGTCGCGCGTTGTGTCGTCATGCGCGACCACGGCGTGCCTCAGCAGCGCATCGAGAACCGCGGGTTGCGGGAACTTCGGCGCCGGACCAAAGCCGCCGTCGACTTGGTCGAAGGCTGGCATCAAGGCGTCACGCAGGCCGCTGGCGGCCCGCGCCGCAGTCGTCTGCAGCGCATCGGTGCGATCGCCCGCACCGGTCTGCGCGCCGTTCGCGGGACGCACGGCCAGCGCATCGGCCAGGGCGTGAACGAGCTCGTCGCCTTGCGCCATGACCTGCGCGCGCTGCGCGGACCACACCTCGGCGACGCGCGTCAACACGTCGTCGAACCCCGGCCGGTTGTAGCGCGAGCGCTTGGGGAAGTAGGTGCCGCCGAAGAATGGCTTGCCCTCGGGCGTGAGGAAGATGGTCAGCGGCCAGCCACCCGATCGGCGGGTGATCAACTGATGCGCCGCTTGGTAGATCTGGTCGATGTCCGGCCGCTCCTCGCGATCCACCTTGATGTTGACGAACAGGCGGTTCATCAGCGCGGCCGTGTCGGCGTCCTCGAAGCACTCATGCGCCATCACATGGCACCAGTGGCAGGCCGAGTAGCCCACCGACAGCAGGATCGGTCGCTGCGAGCTGCGGGCCCACGCCATGGCTTCGTCACCCCAGGGGTACCAGTCCACCGGGTTGGCGGCGTGCTGTTGCAGGTAGGGACTGGTTTCGTGGGCGAGGCGGTTGGACATGAGGACATCCGGCGATTCAATCGGGCTCACTGTCGTCGAGCAACGAGAACAGCACCGCGAAGATCTCCTTCGTCGAGATCGAACCGCTGGTGTCCTTCTCGACCAGGATGAGTTGTTGTCCCTCGGGCAGGCCGGCGGGTATCACCATCTTGCCCCCCGGCTTCAACTGGTAGATGAGCGATGGCGGAATCAGCTCGGGAGCCGCTGTGACGATCACCTTGTCGAACGGCGCATGTTCGGGCCACCCGCCGCAGCCGTTGCCGACCTTGACTTCAACGTTGACATGGCCCTGTCGAGCCAGCCGGTGCCGAGCCTGCGCAGCCAGCTCTTCGATGAGCTCCATGCTGTAGACGCGCTGTGCGAGCTGGGCCAGGATCGCCGACTGGTAGCCCAGCCCGGTGCCGATCTCCAGCACGGTATCGGTCGGCTGCACGTCGAGCAGATCGGTCATCACGGCAACGATGAACGGCTGCGAGATCGTCTTGCCGAAACCGATCGGCAAGGGCCCGTCGGCGTAGGCGAGGGGCCGCAGTTCGAGCGGCACGAACTCATGGCGCGGCACCTTGGCCATGACGTCCAAGACCCGTGGGGACAGCGCTGCCTTGCCCAGCTGTGCGCAGGCAGCAATCGCCTGGGCCGCGATCTCTGCGAGCATGCGCTGGCGCATTGCCGAGAACTCGTCATGGATCATGGTGCCTGCGGAGGAGCCAATACCGACAAGTCCATCCTACGCCTCGGCCTGCGCTCATGGCACGAGCGTCGGCGCCGGGGTCTTTCAAGCCAGCGATCGTCTTAGCATTAGGCTCCAGTGCAGAGCAGACCCGAACCTCACGGAACGGGGCCGCTGCCTGCTGCTGCCACGGTGGAGAAACGCTATGCCTACGTACCGATATCGTTGCGCGAAGTGCGGAAAGGTTTTCGAGCACGTCGAACACGTCGCCGAGCATGAAGCCGCTCAACTGCGTTGCCCGAAGTGCGGCAGTGAAGCCGTTCAGCACCAGCCGACGCAGTTCTTCCCGAGGACTTCCAGGAAGAGCTGACCCGGCCCTGGGCCACGGACGCCCCGTCCACGGTTGTGCCCATCAAGAACAGGCGCCCGAGCCCCGGGCCGCATCGAAGCCGCTCAACTCGCTGAGCAGTAACATGCTCCGGCTGTCGCTGCGACGGCCGGGCCGGCGCTGACGGTCTCGTCGCCGGGCCCGCATCCACGAAGGAGCCTGAGCCATGACGAAGTTGCATACCGATCAATTCCTGGGCAACAACGAAAAGTTCGCGAGGGGGACAGCGGTTCACCAGTCGGTGCACCCGGGCAAACAGCCGATTCAGCCGTCCAAGCGCGTCGCCGTCGTCGCATGCATGGACGCGCGGCTGGACGTGGAAGACCTGCTGGGCCTGCAGACCGGCGACGCGCACATCATCCGCAACGCCGGTGGTGTGGTGACCGACGACGCGATTCGCTGTCTGATCATTTCCACCACCTGCTCAACACCAACGAGATCATCCTGATCCACCACACGCGTTGCGGCATGCTCGCGTTCACCGACGATCTTCTCAAGGCCGGCCTCGAAGGCGACCCGGCCGCCGAGAAGCTGCTCGGCCAGGCGACGCACCGCAAGTTCACGAGCTGCAAGAAGCACTCGGCAACGCCGTCGGCGTTCCACGCTTTCCGCGGCGCGATCGAACCGCTGGACGCGCCGCCCGATGCGAAGAACCGCGAGCGGCTTCAGTGGGACGTGCGGCGTGGCATGTCGGCAATCCTGAACCACCCGTGGATTCCGACGAGCGGCGCCGACGCGATGACCGTGCGCGGCTTCATCTACGACGTCGACACCGGCAAGCTCGACGAGGTGAGCTACCCCGGGGCGATGGGTTCGATCGGCTGAGGCGTGCAGTGCGAGCGGGCCGCATCGGTGTGTCGCCCGGAACGACTGCCGCGCGCGTGAGTCCGACCGGGTGCGCGTTCAAGGAGATCACGATGGGCAGCACCGATCCGAAGCCGGCCGGTCCCGACCTGGCCGAAGGCGTAGCGCTCGAAATTTGTACCGACGGGAAGATGCTGGCAGGATATGTCGGCGATGACGCAGTACTGCTTGCCCGCCGCGGCGAGGAGTTCTTCGCGATCGGTGCCACGTGCACGCACTACAACGGCACGCTCGCCGAAGGCCTGATGGTCGACGACACCGTGCGGTGCCCGTGGCATCACGCCTGCTTCAGCCTGCGCACCGGCGAGGCGTTGCACGCACCCGCGTTGAATCCGGTTGCGTGCTGGACGACCGAAGTGCGCGACGACAAGGTCTTCGTGCGCGGCAAGGCGGAACACAAAGCCGTGGCGCGCATCAACGCGGCGTCGCGGGAGATGCCCGAGAGAATCGTCATCGTGGGCGGCGGCGCCGCGGGTTTTGCCGCGGCCGAAATGCTGCGCCGTGAGCAGTACCGCGGCAACATCGTGCTGTTGAGCGACGACGACGCGGCGCCCGTCGACCGGCCGAATCTCTCCAAGGACTACCTGGCCGGCAACGCGCCGGAAGAATGGGTGCCTCTGCGCGCCGGCGGTTACTACGCCGAGCAAGGCATCGATCTGCGTCTCGCGACGAGCGTGGCCGGCTTCGATCCACGCAATCGCGAGGTCGCGCTCGCCGACGGCAAGAAGCTCGTGTACGACCGGCTGCTTCTCGCCACCGGCGCCGAGCCGATCCGGCTGCCGCTGCCCGGCATGGACCTGCCACACGTATTCACGTTGCGCACGCTGGCCGACTGCCGCGCGATCATCACGCGTGCGTCGGCGGCGCGCCGCGCGGTGGTGATGGGTGCGAGTTTCATCGGCCTGGAGGTGGCCGCCTCGTTGCGCGCGCGCGGCATCGAGACGCACATCGTCGCCCCCGAGAGGCGGCCGATGGAGCGGGTTCTGGGGACGCAGATCGGGGATTTCGTGCGCGGTCTGCACGAAGAGCACGGCGTGATCTTCCACCTCAAGGACACCGCAACCGCCATCGAAGACAAGCGCGTGACGCTGAAGAGCGGCGCATCGATCGACGCCGATCTCGTGATCGTGGGCGTCGGCGTGCGCCCGCGCCTGTCGCTTGCCGAGGCGGCCGGCCTCGCGATCGATCGCGGCGTGACGGTGAACGAGTTCCTCGAAACCAGCGCGCCCGGCGTTTTCGCCGCCGGCGACATCGCACGCTGGCCCGATCCGCACAGCGGCACGTCGATCCGTGTCGAACACTGGGTCGGCGCGCAGCGCCAGGGGCAGGCGGCCGCGCTCAACATGCTCGGTGCACGCCGGAAGTTCGACGCGGTGCCGTTCTTCTGGAGCCAGCACTACGACGTGCCGATCAACGTCGTCGGCCATGCCGAAGTGTGGGACGAGGTTGCGGTCGACGGCGACATCGCCGCGCGCGACTGCGTCATCCGCTACAAGAGCCAGGGGCGGGTGCTCGCAGTCGCCTCGATCTATCGCGACACCGATAGCCTGCAAGCCGAACTCCGGATGGAGCGCTCGACCGCCTGAGGTGCGATGCATTACTGTTTCCGCTTAGCCGCAACGATCGCCGCCAACGACATCCTCGTGGTCGGCATGGCCATGAACCCGATGCCGCGCAAAGCCCGCCGGCTGCTGGACCGGCACGCCCTGGCCTACAGGTATCCCGAGTACGGCAGTTACCTCAACCTCTGGCGGCGGCGCAACGCGCTCAAGATGTGGACAGGCTGGCCCACCTTTCCGATGATCTTCGTCAGGGGCGTGCTGATCGGCGGCACGACCGACCTGGCGAAACTACTCGCCAGCGGCGAGCTGGCGCGACGCCTGGGCGAGGCTCCATGAGCCTCACCGTGACGGGGGCGCGGTCAGAACTCGGCCGTCTGCTCGCCCAACAGAACACGAAGGACGACATCCACGTCAACGTCGCCGGCCAGGAAGCGAACACGCTGCTGCACGACGGACACGCGTGGAAGGCATTCGAGCGACGTTCGCTCAACGGCATCCGGCGCGCGCTGCGCACCGACGCCAAGGTGCTGGTGCACGCCAGTTTCGCATTCGTGCTCGCCGATCCGCCGCGCGATCCGTTGCGATCGCTGGCGCAGGTGATCCGCGACAACGAACGCCGCGTGCTCGAAGGTCCGGTACCGGCTTGTGTCGTCCGGCTCGGGTACCTGTACGGTCCGACGAGCCGCGACCTGCGCGCGTACCGCACCGCGTTCCGCCTGGGGCGGCCCTATTGGGCGGGCCCTCGCAACGCGCTGCAGTTCAATCTCCATCATGACGACGCCGTCGACGCGCTGCTGGCCGCCGCGAGAGCGCGGCACGCGGGCAAGGTCTTCTACGCAACCGACGGACATCCGCTGCCGTTCATGCAGTTCATGGACGACTTCGCGCGCAAGCTGGGGCGGCGCAATCCCCTGCATGTACCGCGACTCGCGACCGCCTTCATCCGCCCGATCGTGCGCAAGGAACATATGCAGCAGTGCGAACTCGCGATGCCGGCCGCCGTGCCCAAGCCGCTGGTGCCAGGCTGGAAGCCGTGCACGGCCGACCACCGCACGGCGCAGGACAAGATCATCGCGGCGTGGCAGGCCTGATTGCATCTTCCAGTTCCGACCCCGCCTGCACGCGTTCGGGGCGGCTTCGTCGGCGAGCTTCTGGCATGGCGGCGCCGTCAGCGCACCAGCGTTGTCCGCCGCGCGGACGGTGTTCCTGAGGCGCGCACGCTTCCGCGGAGAAAGGTGATCCGGCGACAGCAACCCCAGAAGTCAGCAACTCTGCTTTGGCATCGCGATCCCGTCAGTGGCTGCTCATCAGCCGCAGATCGCGAGGGCCTCACAATTTCACGCCGAATGAACGAACGACCGTCTCGAAGAGGAATACGGTTTCAGCGACATCGCGCGTTCTGCGCGGCGCGCAGCCCCTCCAACTCCACGCCCAGCCGGTCGAGTCCGGGAGCGCCTAGCGGGTTCGATCCGGTGGATCAGCGCCGGATATGTCGCCGTCGATCAGCGCGGCAGCAACGGTGTCGGGATCGTCGCGCTGGGAATCGGGGCCGAACACAGGCGCCAGGGGCTAAGCTGTTGATTTGATTGCACTAATGTTCTCTTTGTCGGTCCACACATTGGTGGGACGGACGAGGTGGATGCGCTTCTGGCTGCAAGCCGATTTGTGCATGGTAATCAATGGCTTGCAGTCGATGATCCTGCG
>DATKCI010000115.1:0-42997 GCA_035513255.1 Piscinibacter sp.
CTCGCTTGCGGGTGACCCTCGGCGTGGCTCGGCGGGAATGCGAAGTCGGGTTCGGGCAAGCGGCGCTCGAGCCCGCGCATGGAGGTGTTGATCAAGATTCGCTCCCTCGCTCTGTGGCTGTTTGGAGCGAAGTGTTCGCAAGGACGCGCCTTGCGGGTAGCCCGTGTGCCCTAGCTGGGGTCGGCCCTAGCGGCACCGATGGCAGTACCGGCTCCGGGCTCCGCCGCCTCGTGCGAATCGACCACGCTGATCGCGCCCGCCGTCACACCCAGCAAGTACTCGCGCCCGCGATAGCGCACCGTCACGAGCCGCTCTCTCGGCCCCAACCCCACGCTTCGCAGCACCTGCGGCACGTCGCCGCTGCCGGCCGCGCCCGCGCGGCCGCTCTGCAGCCGCTTGAGCGCGCGCAGCAAGACCCACGCAAGCGCCAGCACCACCACGAGCGCGACCGCGGTGGAAAGCATCTGCGTCGCCAGGTTCGGCATCGCGGAAACCGGTTCGGCGGCGGCTTGCGATGCAGCCGTGTTCGCATTCATGCGCTTCCCTCCGGATAGCGCGTCAGGTCCTCGCCCGGCGCGGCACGCCGTCGCGGCGCCGGGCCATCGATCCCGGGCGGCCCCTCCCGCTTCAACTCGTCGCGCACCTCGCGTGCCCACAGCACCACTTCGGCGATCACGTCGAAGAGGTCCGCGGGGATCAGCTCGCCGACTTCGGCCCGCGCGAGCAGGTCGCGCGCCAGCGGCACGTTGCGCACGATGGGCACGCCCGCCTCTTCGGCCGCTTCGCGCATCGCGCGGGCCACATGCTCTTCGCCCTTGGCGGCAATCGTCGGCACCGGGCAGGTCTCGCGGTCGTAGTCGATCGCGATCGCCACGTGGGTCGGGTTCACGATCAACGCGTTGGCGCCCCGCGCCGCTTGGGCCGCGTTGCGCTGCGACCATTCCTCGTGCGCCTGGCGGCGCTGCGCCTTGATGTACGGGTCGCCCTCGTCGTCCTTCATCTCCTGCCGGATGTCGCGCCGGCTCATGCGCATCTTCTTCGTGAAGCTCCAGCGCTGGTACACCGCGTCGATGAACGACAGCAGCGCGAACAGCGCGATGGTCCACACGAGCACCGGCTTGGCCACGGCCCACAGCGCCGCACCCACCAGCTCGGGCCGGCGCGCGCCGGGCAGCAGCGCAAGCGCAGGCAGCAGCGAACGCACGACCAGCCAGCCGATCAGCAGCAGCGCCGCCGTCTTCGCGGCCGCCTTGATCAGCTCGACCACGTTGTCCATCGAGAACATGCGCTTCGCGCCCTCGACGGGGTTCATGTTCTCGAGCTTGGGCTTGATGCGCTCGAGCGAAAACACCGGTCCGGCCTGCAGATACTCGGCCAGCACGCCCACCGCCGCCACCGGCAGCAGCACTGCCGCGCTGAGCGCGACGAGCGCGTGCAGCGCATGCGCGCCGAGGGCCGGCGCGGCCAGCGCGAACGGCTGGCGCGCCGCCAGCAGCGCCGCTTCGATCAGGCCGGTGAGCTGCGCTGCGGCGTAGGCCGTTGCCAACGCGGCGATCAGGAACCACGCGAGCAAGGCCGCCGTGCTGCTGACGTCGCGGCTCTTCGGGACCTGGCCCTTCTTGCGCGCGTCACGCAGCTTCTTGGTGGTCGGTTGTTCGGTCTTGTCGCCGCCGTCGTTCTTGTCGGCCATCGGTCCTCCGCGGTTCGGGTCCGATGGTCGGCGTTCGCCGCCTGCGTTTTGAAACTGCGTGCATCCTAGGGATGGACGAAAGCACGCGCGCGCGAATCAAATCGGCACCCTTCCCCCCTGCGGCCTGACGACGGCCTTACGACACGTCACACCATTTGTGAGCTTTGTCACCAAGGGCGTGTCCGGTTCGGCCAAAACTCCTTGCCAACGAGTGCGCTGTGTTGCCGCAATCCGCGGGTTCCAGCGCAAAAAAAGCAGGGAGAAGGTCAATGGCTGGAGCAGCGGGGCAGGCCCTTTCACGAAGAGGGCGGACCTGTGGTGTGTATCAGGCGGCACAAACCGCCCGTTTCTCGGTGCGACAAGTGCGGACGGGGCTGTGCGTGCTTGCAATCGCCGTCCCGGCCGCGGTGATCGCCGGCGAATGCGATTCTTCGCTGCAGGCGCTTGAACCGGCCCAGCGCGAAAAGTTTCGGCTCGCGGCCGAACCGTGCCAAGCGCCGGTCCCGCGCGCGCATCCAACGAGCGCCGGTGTGGAACGCGAGGCGCGTCATCTGCAACTATTCGATGCGGCGAGCACCGTCACGGTGCTCGGCCAGCCGGTGCCGCTCGCGCCGGCGGCTGCCGCCAGCGCCGCACCGGCCCGCTCACCCGCCAAGCGCGGCACCCAGTCGAAACCGACGGCGAGTGCCGTGCGCGCGATGCGCCTCGCGGCCGACGTCGATGTCGTCGCTCGCCGGCACGACATCGACCCGCTGCTGCTGCACGCGATCGCGCACGTCGAGTCGCGCCACAACCCCGATGCGCGCTCGCCCGCCGGTGCACGCGGCGTGATGCAGGTGATGCCGGCCACCGCGAAACGCTTCGGCGTCGACACGGTGCAGGCGCTGCTGGAGCCGAGCACCAACCTCGAGGTCAGCGCGAGCTACCTGAAGACGCTGCAAAAGCGCTTCGGCAACAACCTCACGTTGGTGCTGGCGGCCTACAACGCCGGGGAAGGCGCGGTCGAGCGTTACGGGCGGCGCGTGCCGCCGTATGCGGAAACGCAGGGGTATGTGCGGCAGGTGCTGGAGCACTACCGAACGCTGACCGCGGCCGCTCGCCGCAGCACCGCGCTGTAGCCGGATGAAATCCGGGAGCGGCGCCTCGCGGCGACCGCAGACCCCGCATTTCATCCGGGCTACGAACTCCACCGCCGACCACATCGCTCCATGACCGACTCCGCCAGCCTGCGCCCCGCGCCTCTCGCCCCCGTTCGCCGCGCCAGCTACAGCGACCTGCTGCTGGTGGCCTGCGTGTGCGCGATCCTCGCGATGATGGTGCTCACGCTGAGCCCGCTGGTCATCGACGTGATGGTCGCGTTGAACATCGCGGTCGGCGTGGTGGTGCTGCTGGTGGCGCTGTACATCGGCTCGCCGCTGGAGTTCTCGGTGTTCCCGAGCCTGCTGTTGATCACCACGCTGTTCCGGCTCTCGGTGTCGATCGCGACGACCAAGCTGATCCTGCTGCACGGCAACGCCGGCCACATCGTCGACACCTTCGGCACCATGGTGGCCGGCGGCAACCTCGTCGTCGGGCTGGTGGTGTTCCTGATCATCACCGTCGTCCAGTTCATCGTCATCGCCAAAGGCGCCGAACGCGTGGCCGAGGTCGCCGCCCGCTTCTCGCTCGACGCGATGCCCGGCAAGCAGCTGTCGATCGATTCCGACCTGCGCTCCGGCCTCATCGACAAGGACGAGGCGCGCCGCAAGCGCCGCCAGCTCGAGCAGGAGAGCAAGCTGCACGGCAGCCTGGACGGCGCGATGAAGTTCGTGAAGGGCGATGCGATTGCCGGCATCGTGATCATCGTCATCAACCTGCTCGGCGGCCTAGCGATCGGCGTGATGCAGCAGGGCATGGACCTCGGCGCCGCGATGATCAAGTACTCCATCCTGACCATCGGCGACGGCATGGTCGCGCAGATCCCGGCGCTGCTCGCCGCGATGTCGGCCGGCTTGATCGTCACCCGCGCCACCGACGACGAGAGCGACCGCCACCTCGGTGAGGCCATCGTGCGGCAGGTCTCGGCCAAGCCGCGCGTGCTGCTCGTGGCCGGCGGGCTGTGCGTGCTGCTCGCGCTGGTGCCGGGATTTCCGTGGGCGGTCTTCCTGTTGCTTGGCGCGGTGCTGTCGGCCAGCGGCGCCCTGCTGATGCCCGTGGTGAAGGCGCGCTGGCAGCGCTTCTCGCGTCCGGCGCGCGAGACGGTGCTGCGGCGAAAAGACACGCCGCCGGCCGTGCTCGCCACCGCGCTGCCGCCGCCGCGGCCCACGGTGCCGCTGCTGCTCGAGCTGCCGGCGGCGGCGCTGCAGGGCGAGACGGCCAACGAGCTGGTCAGCGAGCTCGAAGGCATGCTCGACCGCATCAACCTCACGCTCGGCCTGCCGCTGCCGCGCGTGAACGTGCATGCACTCGCACGGTCCGCCGGCGACGGCTGGCGCCTGCTCGCGTTCGAGGTGCCGATCGCCCACGGCACCGTGCCGCCGGCAGATCTGCCGCGCGCGCTGGCCGAAGCCACCTGGCAGGCGCTGCGCCGCCATGCCGCGCTGTTTTTCGGCACCCAGGAAGCGAGTGCGCTGCTCACCCGCGCGTCGAACGACATGCCCGACGTCGTGAAGGAAGTGCTGCGCGCGCTGCCGCTGCAGCGCGTGGCCGAGATCCTGCGCCGCCTCGTCGATGAGGAGGTCGCGATCCGCAACACGCGCGACATCCTCGAGGCGCTGGCCGATGCGGCGCAGCGCGAGAAGGACGTCTATGCGCTGACCGAGCTGGCGCGCATCGCGCTGAAGCGGCAGCTGAGCCACCGCGTGGCGCCGCACGGCATGTTGCGGGCCGTGTTGCTCGCGCCCGAGCTCGAGGAGATGCTGCGCCAGGCGGTTCGCGTGAGCAACGGCGTGCAGCAGCTCGCGCTGGACCCCCAGCAAGCCGGCGCCGTGATGGACGGCCTCGCCGCCGCAGTGAACGCGCATGCGCCGGCCGCCGTCGTCACCGCGGTGGACATCCGCCGCCACGTGCGCAAGTTGATCGAAACCGAGTGCTTCGACACGCCGGTCCTGAGCTTCCACGAACTGGTGCCGACCCTGCGGCTCGACGTGGCCGCGCGGGTCGGGGTACCGAATGCGCCGCTGTTGGAGGCTGCATGACTGTTGTGATGAACCTTTCGTCGTCATCCCGGCGAAAGCCGGGATCCACTGCTCGCCTGGCGATGGCGCACGTGGCGGCAGTGGACCCCGGCTTTCGCCGGGGTGACGGGTTGTTGCGGGGTGACGGGGTTGTTGCGGGGGGGTTGTTGCGGGGTGACGGGTTGTTGCGGGGTGTCAGTGTTGCCCTGCCCTCTCGGTTGCTCGCAGCACTGGCACTTTGCCTCGGCATCTGGCTCACCGCGCCCGCCGCGGCCATGCCCATCCCCTTCGCGGACCGCACGGTGCAGCTCACCGCCCGCGAGCAGCCGATCGCCGGGTTCCTGCAGGACCTGTTCGGCCTCGTCGACATCCCGGTGTCGGTGAGCCCGTCCGTCAAGGGCGCCGTCAACGGCAGCTTCAGCGGGCCGGCGGACCGGGTGTGGCGCAACATCTCGCGCGCGTTCAACCTCGTCGAGTACTACGACGGCGTGGTGCTGCACATCTATGCGCCGGCCGACATGGCCACCCGCACGCTGCCGATCGCGCCCAGCCTGTCGGCCAAGGTGCGCCGCACCGTGCTGGAGATGCAGCTGCCCAACGCGCGCAACACGGTGCGCGTGACCGGCCAGGGCACGTTGATCGCGAGCGGCACGCGGCGCTTCATCGAGCAGGTGGAGGAGATCACCCGCGCGCAGATGGTCGGCGACAAGGTCACGCCGCCCAGCGGATTCAAGGTCTTCTATCTGCGCTATGCCTGGGCCCAGGACGTGACGATCAACTTCGGCGGACGCCAGGTCGTGCTGCCCGGCGTGGCCACCATCGTGCGCGCGATGATGACTAGCAACTCGCACAGCCAGGTCGCCGTCGGCTCGTTCGAGCTGCCCGCGCCCGGCACGGTGCCCGGCCTGCGCGGCCAGCGCGCGTCGCGCGGCGCGACGCTGGGCGGGCCCGAAGCCGATCCGTCGGTGCCGTCCGGGCCGACGCTCGCCGCGGCCTATTCGACCAGTGCACTTCCGGGCATGGCCGCGGTCGCTGCCCCCGCAGCCGCGGCGAACCCGCCCGGCAGCCCGCAGCCGCTGATGCTGCCGATCGCCGACCACCAGCAGGCGCGCGTGGAAGCCGACGCGCGGCTCAACGCCGTCATCGTGCGCGACGCCCCGGAGCGGCTCGCGCAGCACGAGCAGCTGATCGCCGCGCTCGATGTCGAACCGCAGGCGCTGGAGATCGAAGCGACGATCATCGACGTCAACACCGACCGGATGCGCGAGCTGGGCATCAACTGGCGCTTCACGAAGGACCGCGGCTCGCTGCTGTTCGGCCGCGGCGACGAGTCCGACCTGCGGCTCGCGCCGACCACGCCGCCCGGCGACATCACGCCGGTCGGCCGGGGCGGATTCATCTCCGCAGTGCTCGGCAACGCCAACGAGTTCGTCGCGCGCATCCACGCGCTGCAGGAACAAGGAGCGGCCAAGGTCGTGTCGAGCCCGCAGGTGCTGACCTTGTCGAACGTCGAAGCGGTGTTCGACAACAGCAGCACCTTCTACGTGCGGGTGGCCGGCCGCGACGACGTGGACCTGTTCAACGTGTCGGCCGGCACCACGCTGCGCGTGACGCCACACGTGTTCAAGGACCGCGGCGACGTGCGCATCAAGATGCTGGTGACGATCGAGGACGGGTCGCTGTCCACCCGCACCGTCGACACGCTGCCGGTGGTCGACCGCTCGGCGATCAACACGCAGGCGCTGATCTTCGAAGGCGAGAGCCTGCTGGTCGGCGGCATCACGCGCGAAAGCAGCAGCGACGACACAACCAAGGTCCCGCTGCTCGGCGACGTGCCGGTCGTCGGCGCGCTGTTTCGCAACACGCGCACGAGCACCGCCCGCGTCGAACGCATGTTCCTGATCTCGCCGCGCCTGTCGGGCGGTCGCCGCGTCGCCGCGAATGCGACCCCCGACAAGGCGCCGCAAAGCGCTGCGCCGGCGAGTGCCCCCGGCAGTGCGCCGGCCAGCGTGCCGGCCGAAATTCCCGCCGCGCCCGAACGCGCTTCGCAGCGTGCCGAGCCCCTTGTCGAGCCCTATGACTTTCCCGGGTGAGCTTTCATGAACGACACCAGCCTGTTCGAACTGCGCGTCATCGACGGCCCGCAGCGCGGCGCCTGCAGCGCCCTCGCCGCCGGCCGGCCGGCCATCGTCGGCGGCGACTGGAGCGGCGACATCGTGCTGCGCGGCGAAGGTCTCGCCGAATGCCGGATCAGCGTCACGCCGCACCCGAACGGCATGCGGCTCGAGGTGCTGGGCGGCAACGTGCGGGTGAACGCGCGCAGCCTGCAGCCGGGCGAGGCGATCGAGCTGCCGCTGTACACGCCGCTGCAGCTGGGCGACGCCGTCGTCGCGCTCGGCGTGGCCGGCGATGCGTCGTGGGCGCGCTTGACGGCGGGCCCGGCACCGGAGGGCCAGGCGCCTGCTGTTGTCGATGAACCGGTGCCGACGCTCCTTGCCGGCGACACCCGCGAGTCCGGCGCGCGGCGCGCCCGCCGCTGGTCGCGCTGGCTCGTCAGCGGCGGCGGCGCGGTGGCCGCCGCGGCGATGGGCATGCTCGCATTCGCCTACACCGCCGCGCCGCCGTCGGCGCCCCCGCAGGAGCAGGCGCGGCGCGCCGAGGCCACGCTGCATGCCGCCGGCTTTCCGCGCCTGGTCGCGCAACCAGCGCCGAACGGCGAGGTGTTCGTGAGCGGCTACCTCGAGAGCGGCGAAGAGCGCGCGCGCGTCGAGCGCCTGCTGGCGTCGCAGACGATGCCGACGCGCCTGTCGGTGTGGGTCAACGAACAGGTCGCGGGTGCCGTGCTCGACGTGTTCCGCGTCAACGGCGTCGTCGCCGAGGCGGAAGTCACCGGCCCGGGCGCCGTGCGCGTGGCCACACACGAAAACGACGTGGCGAGGCTGGAGCAGATCAAGCTGATCGCACGGCGCGACGTGCCGGGGCTCTCGGTCATCGAGGTCCGCAATGCGCCCCCGCCGGCCGCGCCGTCCCCCGGTCCGGTGGTCGACGACCCGGGCAAGCGTGTGGCCTCCATCGTGCCGGGCGACCCGTCGTACGTCGTCACCGCCGACGGCACGCGCTACTTCGAAGGCGCGCTGCTGCCGACCGGGCACCGCATTGCCGGCATTCAGGAGCACGAGGTGCTGCTGGAAAAAGGAGGCACACGAACACCGCTGAGGTTTTGAGCGAACGATGGCCCCGGATTTCATCCGGGCTACGAATGCCATGTAGCCCGGATGAAATCCGGGGATCCCCACCCCTTCTTTCCCACCGACCCAAGGAGAACGTGATGAGCGACTCGATCAATCCGCTGACGATGATGGCCACGACCCCGATGAACTCCGGCAAGAACACCACCGGCAGCTGGTACGAGGCGATGGCCGACGCGTGGGGTCAGACGCTGGACCGCCAGGCCGGCGAGATGGAGGCGTTGGCGGATCGCATCAGCGCCGGCGACGACAAGCCGGCGACGATCACCGCGCTGAGCGCCGAGTCGCTGCGCATGGGCTTCCTGACCAACAGCTCGCACACGGCCTTGTCGTCGACCGGCGAGGCGCTGAAGACGATGGCGCAGAAATCCTGACCGGGTGGACGCGATGACGACGCCCGTCTTCTTCTCCCTCGATGCAGCGGCCGCCGGCGCGGCCGGCGCGTCGCCGGTGCGCGCCGGCTACGGCATTTCGCTGACCGATGTGGCGGCGTTCGAGCAGTCGATCGCCCGCGCGCAGGCGGGCGGCGCCACCGGCGGCGTGACGGTGCAGGCCGCGCCGGCGCAAGCGCCGGGCGCGGCGATGGAGGCGCTGTTCAAGCCGCTGGAGCACATCAACCTCGAAGCGACGCAGTTGTCGGCGCAGGCGAAATCGGCCGTCGACGCCGGCCGTTCGCTGACCCCCGGCGAGATGGTGTCGCTGACGGTGAAGTGCCACGAGTTCATGTTCCATTGCCAGCTGACGTCGAACGTGGCCAATCGAACGTCCGACGGTTTGCAGCAGCTGTTCCGGCAGCAGGCATGAACCCATGAACGCGCGCGCCCACGTCCTGCTCGCCGCCTCCTTCGCCGTGCTGCTCGCGGGCTGCGGCGAGCAGGACCTCTACACCGACCTGTCGCAGCGCCAGGCGAACGAGATGGTGGCCGTGCTGCGCAACGCCGGCATCGAAGCCGACAAGCAGCTTCGCGACGGCAACACCTTTGCGGTGACCGCGCCCGCGAGCGACTTCTCGCACGCGGTCGAGGTACTGCGCGCCACCGGCTACCCGCGCGAGGGTTTCGACACGCTCGGCCAGGTGTTCAAGAAGGAGGGTTTCGTCTCGTCGCCGCTGGAGGAGCGCGCGCGGCTCACGCATGCCTTGTCGCAGGAGATCTCCAACACTCTCGCGAGCATCGACGGCGTCGTGATGGCGCGGGTGCACTTGTCGGTGCCGGAGCGCGATCCGCTCGCCGACAAACCACCGCCGGCCTCGGCCTCGGTGTTCATCAAGCACCGCGCCGGCGTGAACCTGGAGTCGCGCATGGGGCACATCAAGGCCTTGGTCGTGAACTCCATCCAGGGCCTGCCCTACGACAACGTGACCGTCGTGCTTTTCCCGACCGAGGCCTGGCCGGTGCGAAGCGCACCTGCCGATGACGGACTGCGCGGATTCAACACGACCCTCTGGTCGATCGCCGGTGCCGGCGCGCTGGCGCTCGCGGCCGGCGGCGGCCTGTGGTGGTGGCATCGGCGGCGCCCGGCGGTCCGCCCGCCGGGTGCGACGCCGCTGTGCCCGGTCGAGGACCTGCCGCGCCGCGCCAACGGGTGAGAGAGAACAGCCATGAGATACCCAGTGCCAACCTGTCTTTCGCGGGCCGAGCGCCGGGCCGCTCCCAAGCCGGCCCGCATCCCCCCGGGGGATCGGCCGATGTACCCATCGGCCGAGGGGCTGTCATGAGCCCCGCCCGGCCGCCCGAAGGGGCTCGCACCGCAGTGCGAAGCACGGAGGTTACCCAATGAGCACCGAAGCTTCCGCCCCCACCCCACCGTCTGCCGCTTCCACCCGCCGGCGCCGCGCGTGCGTCGCCGACCTGCTCGCGGCCGCGTCGAACCGCTCGCGTTTGGGGTGGTCCGACCTGACGGCGCTGCCCGACTGGGCGATGCTGCCGCGCGAGCGCCTCGACGCCTTCGCGCGCACGACCGGCGCCTGGGCGCATGCGGGCAGCCTGCGCCGCTGCATCGACGGCCGCGTGCTGCAGCAATGGCGCGAACGCATCGGCGCCGCCGCGCTCCAGGCGCTGCTGGACGCGCCGGACAGCGAAGTCGAAACGATGGCGCTGCTCGACCCCTGCGCGCTGACCGAGCCGGAGATCGATCGATTGCTGCCGTGCACCGGCCGCGACTGGCTGCTCGCCGCCGTCGAATCGCCCGCGCTGCGCGACGGATTGCGCGAGTGCCTGTGGCCCGATGCCGGCCCCGCGCTGCGGGCGATCCACGGCGAGACGGCGGCGGGAATCGTGCGCGCCGCGGCGGCTTCTTTCGACGGGGACGCAGCATGACCTTCTTTGCCATCCACCGCAGCGGCGACGCCAGTCTTGCGACCGACCGCTGCTTCCTGTCGCCGTCGGAGTGGCGTGCCTGCGAGACGGCGGCACAGCTGCTCGAGCAGCTGCGCGCGCTGCAGGCATCGCAGCGCGCGCAACTCGACACGGCGTTGTCCGAGGTACGAGAGGCCGGCTTCGCGGCCGGCCGCGGCGAAGCCTTGCGCGGCACCGGTGTCACGCTGCTCGCCGCCTGGCAAGTGGCCGCCGACGCGGCCCGCGTGGATGCCCAGACGCTGCGCGAAGCGGTGGTCGTGCTCGCCACACAGGTCGTGCAGCGCATCGCCGACGACCTGGCTCCGCCGGACGTGGTGGCCGCGCTCGTGCAACGGGCGAGCCACGAACTGGCGCCCGACCAACCTGCCGTCGTGCGTGTTCATCCCGACGTCGCGGCCGCCGTGCGGCAGCGCGCCGGCGGCAGCACGCTCGACGTGCGGGCCGATCCGACGCTCGCGCCGCTGGACTGCGTGTTCGACACCCCGACCGGACAGCTGCTGGCCGGCTTGCGCACGCAGCTTCGTCACGTCACGGCCGCACTGCACGCCGACGTGACGCACCACGCGAACCTGCACGACGCCCCATGACGACGCCGACTTCCGCCGCCGGCGTCGCGGTCGAGCTGATCGGCGCGCTGCAGCGCGCCCGCACGCTCGGCGAACGCGGGAGGGTCGTACAGGCTTTCGGCACCACGCTGCGCGTGAGCGGCCTGTCGGCGCGCATCGGCCAGCAATGTTTGATCCGCGACGGCCACGGTGCGGTGCTGCGGGCCGAAGTGGTCGGCCTGTCGCACGGCGATGCGATCCTCGTCCCCTTCGCCGGGCTGCACGACGTGTCGAGCGACGCGCAGGTCGAGGTGGTCGCCGATGCCGCCACAATCGCTTGCGGCCGCGCGCTGCTCGGCCGCGTGCTCGACAGCGCCGGGCGGCCACTCGATGGCCGCGCACTGCCGGCGGACGGTCTCGTGCAGGGCCCGCTGCATGCCGACGCGCCGAACCCGCTGGAGCGCCTGCCGGTCGAGCAGGTCTTCGCCACCGGCGTGCGCGCGATCGACGCCGCGCTGACCGTCGGCGAAGGCCAGCGTGTCGGTGTGTTCGCAACCGCCGGCGGCGGCAAGTCGACGCTGATGGGCATGCTGGCGCGGCAGGCGGCCAGCGACGTCAACGTCATCGCGCTGGTCGGCGAACGCGGGCGCGAGGTGCGCGAGTTCATCGAAGACAGCCTCGGCGCGTCGGGGCTCGCACGCTCGGTGGTGATCGTCGCCACCTCGGACCGGCCGGCGATGGAGCGGCTGCGCGCGGCACAGGCCGCCACCGCGATCGCCGAGGGGTTTCGTGCGCAGGGCGCGCGGGTGATGCTGCTGATGGACTCGGTCACACGCTACGCCCGCGCCTTGCGCGAGATCGGGCTGGCCATCGGCGAGCCGGCGGTGCGGCGCGGCTTCCCGCCGTCGGTGTTCGCGGAGCTGCCGCGCTTGTTCGAGCGTGCCGGCAACGATGCGCGCGGCTCGATCACGGCGTTCTACACCGTGCTCGCCGAAGACGAAGAGGGCAGCGACCCGGTGGCCGAGGAAGTGCGTTCCATCCTCGACGGCCACATCGTGCTGTCCCGCGAGCTCGCGCAGGCCGGCCACTACCCGGCGATCGACGTCCTGGCGAGCGCGAGCCGCGTCTTCAACCGCGTGGTGCAGCCCGCCCATCGCGCCGCGGCGCTGCGCCTGCGCGCGCTGATGGCCAAGCACGCCGAGATCCGCTTCCTGCTGCAAGTCGGCGAGTACCGCGAAGGCAGCGATCTGCTGGCCGACCAGGCAATCGCACGCTGGCCGGCGATCGAGGCGCTGCTGCGCCAGCCGCCGGAAGAAACGGGAGATTTCGGCGACACGCTGCAGCGGCTGGCAGAGGTGATCGAATGAAATCGCATCGCTCGCGGCGTTCTTCCGGCGCCCTCCCTGCTTCGTTCGGGCTGAGCCTGTCGAAGCCTCGCCTCCTGCTGCGCAGGCACTTCGACAAGCTCAGTGCAAACGGGACCGTCGCATCGCGAGGAGGGCGCCCGTGACACACGAAAGTACGAGGCTGCGCGAGCTCGGCCAGCTGTTGCGCCTGCGCCGCCTGCGCGAGGACGCGGCACGTGCCGAACGCGACGAGAGGCGCCGGGCATGCGAGGCCGCCCAAGCCGCCGTGCGCGAACGCGAGGCGCTGATCGAGCAGGCCCGCGCGCGGCGTGACGCGCTCGGCGCGTACATCACCGGAGACGGCGCGGCGACGATCTCACGCCTGGCCCCGTTCGCCGGCGCCCGGCGCGAGGCGCTCGACGAGGCGCTGGAGCGGGCGGAGTACGCCTTGATCGACGACGAAGCCGCGCTCGCGCGCGCCGAACGCGCATTCGCCGACGCCCAGGCAGCCTGGCTGCGCGCGGCGGCGCGCAGCCGCGCGGTCGAGCAGTTGAACGAGCGAACCCGCCGCGGCTTCATGCGGGCGGCGGAGCAGTACGCCGAACGCGAGCTCGACACGGCGCGGCCGATCGGCATGCAGACGACCCACGAAGGAGCACGATGAGCACGACCCTGGCATCCACCGCGACGGCTCGCGACGCACCGGCGCCGCGTGATGGCCGCAGCGAGCCGTCCCGGCCCGGCGACACCTTGTCCGAGCGCCTGGCCGCGCAGCGCCGCGACGCGTTGCGCGCGGACGCGTCCGCGCGCGAGCGGCATCGCGCCGACTTCGAGCGTGCGCTGCGTCGCGCCGGCGACGAGACGCCAGCCTGCGCCCCGACGACTGAGCCGACGGCAACGGTGCCGCACGCTCAGCGAGCGACCACCGTCGCGCCGTCGGACTCCGTGCCCGCCACCGGGCGGGATCGCCGCGCCGCAGTCGACGACACCGACCGCAGCACGCAGCGCGAGTGCGCCGCAACCTCTTCCGTCCACGTCGCCGCGGCGATGCGCGAACCCGCGGCCGGGCGGCCTTCCCCCTCCTCGCCTGCACCGGACGCCGCGCTTGCGCCGCGCTTGCCGCCGGCAACCATCGACGCAGCCGGCCGCTGGCGCTTCGAGTTCGGCGAAACCGGCCTGCCGGTCCGCCAGCTCGAAGTGCAGCGCCTGCCCCACGGCGCGCTCGAAGTGACGCTGCCGGCGCTGCGCAGCTCGGATGCGCCGCTCGGCGTCCCGCTGATGCGCCTTCGCGAGCGCATGAGCGAGCACGGTGTCACGCTGGCCTCGCACGATCCGGCCTCGGCGGAGTCAGAGCACGACCTGACGGCGTCGGCCCGCGACACCTTGGCACGGCACGACCGCTTGCCCCCGCGATGAACCCGATCCATGCGATCGACGGCATCGGCTCCACCGCGCTGGACGTGGTGAGAGCGATGCTGGCTGCCGCGGCCGCCTCGGACGGCGCGCCGCACACCGTGCCGGACGCATCCGCGGAGCCGACACCACCCGGCACCGGCACCGACCTGCCGCCGGACGCCGTGCCGCCGAGCAGCGGCGCAACGCTGGCCGAGTTGGCGGCCGACCCGCGCCTGGGGCGCTTGGTCGCCGAGGCCCAGGTGCGGGGCGCTCCGCAGGCGACCGCCTCGGCGCCGACGGCGCCACACGTACCCCCGGCCACACCGGTCGCCCACGCGCCGCCCGATGCGGCCGACGCGGCGCAAGCGGCTGCACTCACCACACGGCTCGCCGCAACCGCGCAAGCGGCCGCCGCGTCGGTGTCGCTGGCTGCCATCGCAGGTCCTGCCGCCGACCTGCCCGCCCATGCCACCCGCATCCCGCCGCATGCCGACGGTGCCGCGATGCCGCGCCTGGCCGACACGCTCGTGCTGCCGGTCTCGGTGACGCAGTTGCACAGTGCCGCCGCCGGTTTGCACCGGCCGTCGCAGCCGCCATCCGTTCCCTCCCGGCCGCGCTCGCGGCATGAGCGGAACCACGCAGGGCACGACGAGGCACAGCAGACCGATCACGACGAAAGCGGCGAGCCTTCGGGTGACGCTTGCGAGGCCTTGCCAACGACGGACGACGATTCGTACCGCGACGCCGAGACGGCACATGGTGCTTCCGATCCCGGCTACCGCGAGCTGAGCACGATGCTGTTCTCGGCCGGCCAGCATGCGGCGTTGCGCGAACTCGAGCTGAAACGCCGCGTGCTGCTGATCGTGCCCGCCGAGGCGGCGGGCCTGGGCGCGGTCTCGGCGCGTGTGCACCTGATGGGGCTCGACGCGCAGGACCGCGGCCGCGTGCAGGCCTTCCGCGCACGCTGGTGGTCCGCCGGCGCCGCCACCTGGTCGCAATGGCGGCTGCATCGCGACGGCGAGCCCGCCGGCGCGCCGCACTTGTGCTCGCGGTCGCCGTCACCGCAGTCCGCCACAGTGCCATGCCTGGCGCGGCTCGGCCCGCAGCCGCCGTCGCTGATCGATCCGGTCGGCGCCTGTCTCGACGTGGCGGACGTGCACCGCTTCATGGCCGCGCTCGGCGGCCAGTGGAGCCTGCTGGCGCTGCTGTTTTCGCCCTGGGCTGCCGAACGCTGAGAGGGTGTGAACGATGCTGCGAACCGCCGCTGCCCACGATCCGAACGCCGCGCCAAGCGACGCGCTGTTGGCGCTCGACGCGTTCGAACGCGGCAGCGCACTTGTCGAGCTGACCCCTGGCCGGCTGCAGTGGTGCAGCCCCGCGTTCGAAACGCATTGCAGCGCGACTGCCGGCACCCCGCTGAGCGCGCTGGAGCCCCGCCTGCCGGGCGTGCTGGCCGCGTTGGCGGGCCTGGGACGCGCCGACCGCGGCCGCCGCGGCGTCGTGCGCTGGCGCACGACGCCGGGCGCGCTCGCCGGCATGGAGGCGCAGGCCACGCTGGTGCGGCCGGGCCTCGCGGCGCTGCGCCTGCTCGACGACGCCGACGACGTGCAGCAGCGCGAACAGGCTGCGCGCCGCCACCTCGAAGACCGGGAGCGGCTGCTGTTCACGTCGCGCACGCTGTCGGTCGGCGAAATGGCGTCGACCTTGGCGCACGAACTGAACCAGCCGATCGGCACGATCGCCAACGTGTTGCGCGGCATCCGAACCCGGCTCGAGCGCGCGGAGGCGGCCTCGGAACACATGACCGCGTTGTTGCCCGGCTTGCGCCTGGCGCTCGACCAGGCGCTGTTCGCCGCGCGCATCATCGCGCGCATCCGCGACTACACGCATTCGCGCCAGCCGCGCCGCGATTCGCTGGAGCTGGCGCAAGTCGTCACCGAGTCACTCGCTCTGCTCGACTGGGAGCTGCAGCGCGACAGCGTGCAGGTGCAGCTCACGCTGCCCGAAGCGCCGAGTCCGGTGGTCGGCGACGAGGTGATGCTGCAGCAGCTGTTCGTGAATCTGCTGCGCAACGCGCTCGAGGCGATGCGCGACAACCCCGCCGACACCGGCGGCGGGGTTGCGCGCGAGCTCGTGCTGAGCCTGACGCTGGAGCGCAGCGGCCGCGAAGCAGTGCTCGCGCTGCGCGACAACGGCTGCGGCCTGCCGAGCGACGCGAACCAGCGGCTGTTCGTGCCGTTCCAGTCGACCAAGCCGAACGGCATGGGCATCGGCCTGAACGTCTGCCGCTCCTTCGTCGAGCTGCACCAGGGCCGGCTGTGGTTCTGCGCGAACGACGGCGACGACGGCCAGCCGGCACGCGGCTGCACGTTCCATGTGGCGCTGCCGCTCGCCGCCGGCGCACCGCCGAAGACCGAGGAGAACTAGATGAACATGCGCACCATCGTCATCGTCGACGACAACGCCGAGTTCCGCAGCTCGGCCCAGTGGTGGCTGGCGAGCGCCGGCTACGCGGTCGTCGATTTCGCCGATCCGGCAGCCGCACTCGAAGCGCTGCAAGCCGAGCCGCCCAGCGGCCCGGCCTGCCTGCTGCTCGACGTGCGCATGCCGGGCATGAGCGGGCTCGACCTGCACGACCGCCTGCAGGAACACGGGCTGCGCCTGCCGATCATTTACATGACCGGCCACGGCGAGGTGCCGCTCGCGGTGCAGGCGATGCAAAAGGGCGCGGTGAGCTTTCTCGAGAAGCCGTTTGCCGACGAGGCGCTCGAGCAGGCGCTCGAGCGCGCGTTCCAGGCCCAGCCCGACACGGCGCCGCCCGGCACCGCCGAGCGCGAGGCGCAGGCCCAGTGGCAGCAGCGCCTGGCGCGCTTGACACCGCGCGAACGCGAGCTGCTCGGCTGGGTCGTCGAGGACAAGCTCAACAAGACCATCGCCGACCTGATGGGCATCAGCATCAAGACGGTGGAGCTGCACCGCAAGCGGGTGATGAAGAAGCTCGACGCAGCGTCGGTCACCCACCTGATCAAGATGGTCGTGGGCGGGCGCGTGGTATGAGCCTCTATGTGGAATTCGAAGCGCCGCTGGCCGACGGCGCTCTGGGACTGCACGTGCCGGTGGCGGACGACCATCGCGCCGATGCCGTCGCCGCTGCGCAGGCGCTGTCGCGCTGCGAGCCCTTGCTGGCCGCGCTCGAAACCTGGCTGGCCGTCGCGCTGGACCCGGTGCCGCTGCTGGCCGCAGACGACAGGCCACCGTCGACCGGCCGGCTGACGGCCAGCGTGACACGCGGCACCCTCGCGCCCGCCGGCACGCGGCTGTTCGTGCCGCTCGAACTCGCGCTGCGCCGCGGCGCGTTGCCGAATGTCCTGCAGAGCGATGCGCTCGTCTGGGCGAGCCTCTCGGTCGAGGTCGAGCTCGCTCGCTATGCCGAACCGCCGCTGCCGCGCAGCGGCCTGGCCACCGGCGGCATGCTGCTGCTGCCCCGCTCCTTCGAGCCGCCCTGGCGTGTGCAGCTGTGCAACCGCGAACACCGCACCGAGTGGGCGGCGCACTGGCGCGGTCCCGGCCATCCGTTCGAGCCAACGGGCGCTGCCGACCGGCTGCAGGAACACCCGCCGGGCGCATGGCGCGTCGTCCTTGCAGCGCCGCTGCTGCTCGATCCGGCGCCCTGGCTCGCCGGCGCGGCGATGCCGCCCGGGCAGTTGCCTGACGACGCCGCCGCCTGGCTGCTCGCCCCGGCGCGCGGCGTACCGATTGCGCACGGCAGCGTAGTCCCGGCACTGCAAGGGGCGGGCCTGTGGCTCGTGCCCGGCGTGCGCCCTGCCATGCCGCCCGTCGCGCAGGCCGAGTCGCATCCATGGACCTGACGCAGTTCTCGCCCTCCTCCGCCCTCATCACCGTCGTCGTGCTGGCGCTGGCGCCGTTCGTCGCGGTGATGGTCACATCGTTCACGAAGATCGTCGTCGTGCTGAGCCTGCTGCGCAACGCGCTGGGGCTGCAGCAGGTGCCGCCGAACGTCGTGCTGAACGGCATGGCGATCGTGTTGACGGTCTACGTGATGTTTCCGGTGGGCCAGCAGATGGGCGACAAGGTCGGCTCGATCGAAGGGCTGGGCAGCAGCACGAAGACCCTGCTGGCCGCCGTCGACAGCGCGAAGGAGCCGCTGCGCGAGTTCCTGCTGCGCCATTCGAATCCGCGCGAACGGGCCTTCTTCCTGCGCACGGCGCAGAAGTCACTCGCCACGGAAAAGGCGGCGCAGTTGAGCGAGCGCGACTTCATCGTCGTCCTGCCGGCGTTCACGGTGAGCGAACTCTCCGCCGCGTTCCAGATCGGCTTCCTGATCTTCCTGCCGTTCCTGATCGTCGATCTGGTCGTGTCCAACATCCTGATGGCGATGGGCATGCAGATGCTCACGCCGACCACGGTGTCGCTGCCGTTCAAGCTGCTGCTGTTCGTGCTGGTCGACGGCTGGGTGAAGCTGTCGCACGGGCTCGTGCTGTCCTACTGAGAGGCGCACGATGCTGCAAAGCGAGACGCTGCAACTCACCTACCAGGCCCTGTGGCTGGTGCTCGTGCTGTCGGCCCCGCCGGTGATCGTCGCGGCGATCGTCGGCCTCGTGATCGCCTTCCTGCAGGCCGCCACGCAGATCCAGGAACAGACCTTCCAGTACGCGGCCAAGTTCTTCGCGATCGTGCTGACGATCTTCCTCACCGCCTCGGTGCTCGGCGGCACGCTGTTGCAGTACACCGACCGCGTGATGAGCGGCTTTTCCGGCATGGTCCGGCGCTGACGGTCGGCCTGCGATGGAAGGCTTCGAGGCCATCGAGTCGCTCGGCGACGCCGCCTTGCTTGTCGGGCTGTCGAGCACCCGCATCGCGGTGGCCTTTCTGCTGCTGCCGGTGTTCGCGCCGGAGACCGTGCCGGCGCTGGTTCGCAGCGCGATCTTCCTCGCGCTGGGCCTGCTCACACTGGCGCTGCAGCCGACGGTGCCGGTCGCCACCTTCGCTGCGGCGCATTGGATCGGCCTGTTCCTGAAAGAAGCGATGCTCGGGCTCGCGCTCGGCTTCGGCGTCGGCGCCTTCCTGTGGGCCTTCGAGGCCGCGGGGCAGATCGTCGACACCAAGCTCAGCGTCGCCAACGCCCAGCTGATCGACCCGATGTCGGGCCAGCAGGTGTCGATCTCCGGTGCGCTGCTCGGGCGGCTGGCCGGTTTCCTGTTCATGTTCGGCGGCGGCATGCTGCTGTTCGTCGGCACGCTGATCGAGAGCTTTCGCGCCTGGCCGCTCGCCCGCCTGAGCCTCGTGCCGCGGTCCGGCGCGGTGGTGGCGTTCGAGCATCACCTCGCCGACTTGATGACCCTCGCCTTCCTGATCGCCGCGCCAGCGCTGGTCGTGATGTTCGCGCTGGATCTGGCGCTCGGCCTGATCAACCGCTACGCGCCGCAGCTGAACCTGCTCGCGATCTCGACCTCGCTGAAAGGCCTGGCCGCCACCGCGATCTGGATGCTGCTGCTGGCCACGCTCGTGCAGACCTTCAGCGACGAGCTGGCGCGCCGCATCGCGGCGGTGCTGCCGATGATGACGCGGCTGTTCGGCACCGGATAAGCCCGTGGGAACATCGATTGCTGGATACTCTGTCATGGTCCACGGCAGACACCCTCACCGCAAGCCCCGCCGGGCCGTCGCCTTCCTCGTGCTCGCGGCCTCGCTTGCGCTGGTCCCGAACGTCGCGGCGAGCGCGCCCGCCGCCGCCGACCCGGCCGTCGACGTGCAGCGCGGCAAGGCCTCGTTCTACAGCCATCGATTCGCCGGCAAGACGATGGCCGACGGCACGCCCTTCGACCCCGAGTCTTTCACCGCGGCGAGCAAGACGCTGCCGCTGGGCAGCAAGGCCCGCGTCGTCAACCTGCGCAACGGCAAGAGCGTGGTCGTCGACATCCGCGACCGCGGGCCCTTCGTCAAGGGACGCATCATCGACGTGTCGCCGAAGGCAGCGCGCGCGCTGGGCATGGGCCGTGCGGGCGTCGTGCGGGTGGAGGTAACGCCGATCGCTGACACGCCCGACCCGTGACCAGCGTGCGACCTGAACGCCGCACGCCGCTGCCGAAGAAGTTTTCAGTAGTGGTAACGAAGCTGTGCAATCAGCAGCGCACCCTGCTCCGGCTTGTAGACCATTCGATGCTCGTCCGTGATCCGCCTGGACCAATAGCCAGCCAAGGCGTGTTTCAGCGGCTCCGGCTTGCCAATGCCGGTGAACGGCTCGCGCTTGGTGTTCTCGATGAGCTCGTTGATGCGCTTCACCATGCGTTTGTCCTGCTGCTGCCAATGCACATAGTCTTCCCAGGCCTGCTCGGCAAATATCAGCCTCACTTGGCGAGCTTTCGTTCCTTGCCCTTTCCGGCCTCGAGCGCTTCGACTGCAGCCAACAAGCGTTTCGCATTCGTCGGGCTGCGCAGCAAGTAGGCCGATTCCTCCAGCGACTTGAAGTCGTCCAACGACAGCATCACGACCGACTGCTCGCCGTTGCGCGTAATGATCAATGCCTCATGGTCGTTGCACACCCGGTCCATTGTCTTGGCCAGGTTGGCGCGAGCAGCGGTATAGGTGATGGCATCCATGAACGAGGCGTCCTGAGTATATGTACGCTTTATTGTACATATCCTAGACAATGACTGCATCCGCCGGCCGGTCGAGCGAGCCGACAAGCCGTTCCAGCCGCGCGCCGTACTCGGGATGCTCGGTGCCGCAGAAGCGATCCCACGCACGGAAGTAGAAGCCATAGTTGGACCGTCCCTCCGCATGGTGCAGGTCGTGGTGCAGCGTGGTGGTGAACCAGCGGCCCCACCACCCGGCGAGCCAGCTGCGCGGCAGCAATTCGACGCCGGCATGCCCCAGCACGTTGCGAACGATCATGTGGCTGAGGAAGACGAAGACGACGGCGGGGTGCAACGGCAGCACCAGCAGGATCAACGGCAGGAACACCGCCTGGACGACCGCCTCGGCCGGCGCGAAGCTGTAGGCCGTCCACGGCGTGGGCGCCACCGAGCGGTGATGCACGAGGTGCGTCCAGCGGAACAGCCCGCGCCGGTGCATGAATCGATGCGTCCAATAGAACCAGGTGTCGTGGGCCAGCACCAGCACGAGCAGGCTGATGCCGGCGTACGCCCAACCGTGCTCCGCGATGTCGAAGTAGATGCACAGCACGCCGGCCTTGACGCCCGCGAAGATCAACGCGCCGTTGGCCGAGAAGATCACGACGGTCAGCATCGAATACAGGAACTCGCGCCTGCGCTGGCCTCGCCCGGGCGGACGGGCCTGCACGCTGCGCGGAGCCAGCCACCATTTCGGCAGCAGAATCAACGCCGCGGCGAACACCGTGACGGGCACCAGGTAGCGCAGCAGGTCGCTCAGCCAGATGGCCGGCCAGGCCTGCAGGGTGAGTTGAACGAGACCGGGATCGATGTGCATCATGCAGCTCCTTTTGCCATGGAAGGCTTCCACGCTAGGGGTGCCGGGCGTTGCCGTCGCGCCGGATTCGGCCGAGGGCTCGCCGTTTGTTCGAAACGCCGTCGTTTTGCAGGAATCGGCGAGACCGCCGGGGCGGCGACGCGCCATCGTGTGAACCATGATCAATGAGCTGACACTCGTACTGCGCGGCACGGCCGTGGGCCTGGCACTCGCGTTGATGCTCGCCGGCGCCGGCCTGCCCCGCCGCGCGCGGCTGGCGCTGCTGCCGATGCTGGCGTGCCTCGTGGCGTATCTGGTGCGGGCGGCGCCGCAACTGCGCGGCTCACCGATCGAAGCGCTGCTGCCGCTGTCCGTCGGTGCGCTGCTCTTTCCGGTGGCGTTCTGGTGGCTGGTCCGCAACGCCTTCGAAGACCGGGTGGACATTCCGTGGCCCGTGTGGCTGGCGGCCGCCGTGCTGTTGATCGCCGGCCTCGTGAGCCGGCCGGCCGATGCCGACGCAGCGTGGGTCGATGTCGCGTTCGATGGGGTACAGAAACTGGCGGCCGCCGCCTTTGTCGTCGCGGCGCTGTGGCGACTGTGGCAAAGCGGGTCGGAGGACCTCGTGGCCGGCCGTCGCGCCTTGCGCGGCTGGCTTCTCGCCTACATCGGACTGCATGGCCTGGCGGTGTTGGCGGTCGAACTCTCGCTGCGCGCCGGGCCGCCGCCCGCATGGCTCGATGCGCTGAACGTCGCCGCCATTGCGCTGGCGCTGGCCGTCTCGCTCGCGCTGATGGTCGGATACCGGGCGGCGGCCATCGAGACGCTGTTCGGCGCGCCGTCGCCGTCGCCGGTCAGTGACGAGAAGCCAAAGGCCGCTGCGCCGCCCGAATCGGCGGCCGACGAGCCATCCATCGCGCGCCTGCACCACCTGATGGCCGTGGACCGCCTCTATCACGATCCCGAGCTGTCGTTGACGACCTTGTCACAGCACCTCGGCTTGCCCGAATACCGATTGCGCGAGCTGATCAACTCGCAACTCGGCTATCGCAACTTCCCGGCCTACGTCAACGACCACCGGCTGCGGGAGGTGGAACAGAAGCTCGCCGACCCGGCGTTCGACCGCCGTCCGATTCTCACGTTGGCGCTCGAAGCCGGCTTCGGCTCTATCGGGCCGTTCAACCGCGCGTTTCGCGAGCGGCACGGGATGACACCCAGCGCGTATCGCGCGCAGCGCGGATCGACGGTGCCGGCAGTTTGAAGCGGCGGCCGGGTCTGCGCTGCCACGCATGTACGCCCTGTTTCCCACGAGGCATCTCGTGTAGCGTATCGTCACGGTCGCCGGGGGTTTCTTACGACTGGAGACGCACATGGAACGCATAAGAGCAGCGTGGCGGCATGGTTCGATGGCGCTGGTGGTGGGCTTGGCCGCGGTGCACGCCGGCGCGAAACCGCCGGCGCCACCACCGGCCGAATGGATCAAGGTCGAGAACCCCGGGCCGGTCGTCGGCGCCGACGGCAAGCTGCATCAGGCGACCTGCTCCGGACTCCCCGGCACCGACCCGACCTTCAGCTTCTGGACCAAGCGCGGCAAGTCGAAGAACCTCGCCGTGTACTTCGAAGGCGGCGGCGCGTGCTGGGACAACCTGACCTGCACTTTCCCGATCGCCGACGTGCCGGGGAACGTGCCGCAGTTCTTCGTGCCGGCGATCCCGCCGACCACCGACCCGTCCACCTTCGACGGCATCTTCAGGACCGACCATTCGTCGAACCCGGTCAAGGACTGGAACTTCGTCTACATCCCGTACTGCACCGGCGACATCCACACCGGCTCCGTCACGCGGCAGTACAACAACGTGGGACATCCGACGCTGCCCCTGCCGGCCTCGTTCCCGATCGAGCATCGCGGCTTCGACAACTTCATGGTCGTGCTCGACTGGATCAAGTCGAACATCGATGCGCCCAAGCGCATTCTGGTGGCGGGGTCCAGTGCCGGCGGCTACGGTGCGACGGCCAACTTTCCGTGGCTCGCATCGACCTATCCGCACGCGCACATGTACGTGATCGCCGATGCGAGCCAGGGGGTCACCACGCCGGCGTTCGACACCGGTACGCCGGGACGCGGCTCCTGGGACATGAACCTCGCGCCGTGGGTCTTCGGCGAGGACCCGTCGCTGATTCCCGGGCCCGACCTGCTGCGCGTCGCCGCCAGCGCCCATCCGAACGCGAAGATCGCGCAGTTCACGACCGCGTTCGACGGCGTGCAGATCGGCTTCTACGGCGTCATGAAGCAGTACTACGGGCCGGGCGGCTCGTGCCCGAACGTGGGCGTCGACTGGAGCCAGCAGATGCTCGGCACGCTGCAGTCTTACGCGGCCGAGGTGCCCAACTACCGCCACTACCTCGCCGCAGGCAACTACCACACGAACCTGCGCAGCCCCCTCTTCTACACCGAAGACTCGGCCGGCATGACGTACAGCAACTGGGTGGCGGCGATGCTTCGCAACCGAGGCGGCACCGAAGGATTCGGCGGCGGGCTCTGGCGCAACCTGGCGTGCGAGGACTGCCTCGTCCCGCCGCCTTGCCCCTGACGCCGGACGGGCTCGGGTGAACCCCCTACCCAAGCCGTGGACCGGACCGAACAACCGCGCTGACGTGGCGTGATCACGCTGCCGAAATGCCGTGAGCGGTGAAGGCAGCCGCCGCGCCGTTCAGCGCGCCGCATCCGGGTGCACGATGATCGCGTGCACCCCAGCTAGGGCACGAACCAGCATGATTTCCGCGGCCGGGCATGGTGAAGTTCGCTCCAGGCAACCGGCGGGTGCCGGGGCCATCACCTTTCACGGGAGCCCTTCATGAACACCACCGCGAGCGCCACGGTCACGGCCAGCGCCAGCCTCACCATCGGCGGCTGCCTCCAGCCGTCCGTCAGCAACCCGACGAACGCCAGCACCAGCATGGTCGGCGGCAAGGTCTGCTTCGAGAACGACAACTACCGCATCACGATGGGGGACGACAACACCGTCACGATCAACAACAAGAACACCGGCGAGACGTACCAGGCCTGGGGCGATCCGCACATGAAGATCGACGGCAAGCAGGCGTTCGATTTCTGGGGCACCACCACCTTCAACCTGGACGACGGCACCAAGGTCACGATCGAGACCACGCCGTGGGCCAACAACCCGGACATGACGTTGTCGTCCAAGGTCACGATCACCAACGGCGACTACGGCGTGCAGGTCACCGGCGTCGACACCAACCAGGTCGGCGACCTCAAGTTCCACGAAACCCAGTCCTACGGCCGGCTGCTCGACGCGGTCGTCGCCGACGGCAACCGCCTGCACGAGAACCCGACCGGCAAGGGCTTCCTCGGCGTCGACGCAGAAGGCCGCGTGCGTGCGGTCGACCAGCAGTACATCAACGAAACCGACCTGAAGAAGGGCGGCGCCCAGGCTGAAGCGGACGGCCAGCGTCTGGCCGATGCGTTCAAGGACGCGTTCCGCCTGCTGACCGGGCTGGTGGCGATCACCTTCGCCGGCTCGTTTCTGAGAGCCCTGTCGAACCGCGAACAGGCGCCCGGCGGGCCGACCCGACCTCAGCTGCCGCGCGAGATGCCCGACATGTGGGCGGGCGGTTCGCGCCGCGGGCTCGAGCTGGAGATGGGGCGCCACGGCGGCTGGCACGGCCCGCGCGCGAACGTCGACATCGACGTGAGCGTCAACCTCACGCTCACACGCTCGGCCTTTCTCCTGGCCGGGCGGGCCTGATCACCTGGTGTGCACCCTAGCTGGGGTGCGCCCCGGCTGCCGCTGCCGGTCGGCAGCCGTTATCGTGAGTCCCACGCGAGACGCACCATGTCCAGTTTCAATCCACTCCACGCCGGCGGCTTTCGAGTCGGTTCACTGCCTGCCGCGGCCGATGCCGACGCGGCGGCACGAGCCGGCGGCAGCGATGCTGCATCGTGGCTGGCGGCCGGCACCACCGGCGCACCCGGCAGCCTGCACGTCAGCGCATGCGACGCGGGCTTGACGCTGGGCCGCATCGAACAAGAGTTCCTCGCCGCGCTGTGCGCCGATCCCGCGCGCTGACGGCGCCTGCGGGTCCACGGCGATGCTGCCCCGCCTGAGCGACCCGGCGCCCACGCTGCGTGCGCAGCCCGATTGGCACGCCGCCGCGCAATGGCTGATCGACGGCTGCGTTCATCTGCCCACTGCCGCGCAACGGGTCGAGCTGCTCGAGCGCCTGTGCAACGCGCTCGGCGACACGCTGTACCCGGCGCTGCTGGGCGTGTTGTGCGCCGTCGGCGAGCGCGGCACGCGGCAGGCCCAGCAGGCGGTGGCCGGCGCGCTGCTCGAGGGTTTGTGCAGCGGCCGCGTGCCGAGCGGCGGCCGTCCCGCCTGGGGCGCGTCGTCGCACCGGCCCGAAGCGCCGGGCATTCGGCGCCTGGGACCGGTCGAGTACCTGTGCGCCTGGTACGCCCAGCCGGCCGACGCGGCGCCACCGAGCGCACCGGCCTTCGACCGCGCGCTGCGCTCGCTGCTGGGCATGGTGTCGGCCGCCGAACCGGCGCGCATGCTCTATTGCGATCGCCTGCGCGCCGCCGCCGACGACCCGTTGAGCGGCACCCTCGCCCGGGGCACTCGCGACGCGCTGCGCCGCCTCGCCGAGGCCTGGGAGAGCGACGGCTCGAACCCGCAGGTGCCCGTCGACGCCTTCCTGCAGGCGCTGCACGGCAGCGGGCTGCAAGGGTTGCGCCAATGGCAACCGGCGCGCCTGAGTTGACAAGCCCCGGTTGACCGTCGGGCTGCTTGCGCGATGCGGCGCACAGCGGCGGAGAATGAACCGCCCGACGTGCAAGGAGATGACGCATGGAACTCACTTCCACGGCTTTCATACATGGCGGCGACGTTCCGCAGCGCTTCACCTGCGAAGGCCAGGACACGTCACCGCCGCTGACCTGGCGCGATGTGCCCGACGGCACGAAGAGCCTCGCGCTGATCGTCGACGACCCCGACGCCCCCGACCCCGCCGCGCCGCAGCGCACCTGGGTCCACTGGGTGCTGTACGACATCCCGCCACAGGCGTCCGGCCTGCCGGAAGGCGCCAGGCCGCTGCCCGAGGGCACACGCGACGGCATGAACGACTGGGAGCGCAGTGGCTACGGCGGTCCCTGCCCGCCGATCGGCCGGCATCGCTATTTCTTCAAGCTGTATGCGCTGGACACGCGGCTGTCGGACCAGCACACGCCAAAGAAGGCGGCGCTCGAGCGTGCGATGCAAGGGCATGTGATCGGTCGGGCGGAGTTGATCGGGACCTACCAGAAGCAGACGGCGCAGCGCTGACCCTCACCAGGCTCGCCGCGGCTTCCGGAAGAACTCGAACCGGTGCCGGTTGCTGCCCGGCACCGCGATGACCTGCGTCGCGAGCGGCGGGAACTCCGCCCGCGCGAAACCCGCCGCCTCCAGCGCGGGCGCCACCGGATGCGGCCGCCGGCCGATGATGTCGTTCCACCCGACCACGAGGTCGCCGCCTTCGCGCAGCACCTCGAAAAAACCGCGCGCCGCCGCTTCGACTTGCGCCCGGTCGTTCAGCCCCCAGCCGAACACCCCGTTCACGACCACGAGATCGACACTCGCGGGCGGGAAGTGCGATGCCACCTCGGTGGCGCTGGCCGTCACATGGCCTTGCGTGCTGCCATGGCGCGCGGCCCGCGGGTCGATGTCGATCGTGCGGTAACGATGCGCCGAAAGAACCTGCTCGCAGCGCCGCGTGTACCAGTGAACCCCGACGAACAGCACCGACAGCGGCTCGGGTGCGGCGGCGAAATGCGGCAGGATGTGGTCTTCGAGCAGCCGCCGGTCGGCGGACGCGAACGCGCGGTCGTTGCCGAGCAGGTGCGCCGCTTGCCGAAGCAGCGAGCGCAGCGGCCACAGCAGAGCCACGTCGCACGCCTGCCTCGCGAGTCGGCGGCTGCGGCGCCCGGCCTCTTTGAGAAGGAACGTCATGACCCTGGATTTCTTGTGGTGGGTGTTGAGTGTGGCCCTGATCGGCATCGGCCTCGCCGGCACCGTGCTGCCGGTGCTGCCCGGCACCGCGCTGATCCTTGCCGGCGCCGTGTTGGGCGCATGGATCGACGGGTTCGAGCGGGTCGGCACCGTCACCGTGTGGGTCCTCGTCGTGATCGCGGTGATCAGCTGGGTGCTCGACTACGTGGCCGGTCTGCTCGGCGCCAAACGCGCCGGCGCAAGCCGCGAGGCGATCATCGGCGCGGCCGTCGGCACTGTGGTCGGGCTGTTCATGGGGCTGATCGGCGTGTTCTTCATGCCGCTCGTCGGCGCGGCCATCGGCGAGTTCATCGCGAACCGCGATCACCGGCGTTCGTTGGACGTCGGCGTGGCCACCTGGATCGGCACGATGCTCGGCATGCTGGCCAAGGTCGTGCTCGGCTTCATGATGGTCGGCGTGTTCATTGCAGCGCTGCTGATCTGATGATCGGCCACGCGCTAGCCCTCTGCGGCGGCTCGGCGCGCTACAAGGAGAACGCGACCGCTACCTGGATGAACTCAACCGCGCCGTGACGCAAGCGCAAGCGCAGGTCGAGCCGCCTGGCTTCGGGCCGTGAGCGGCAGCAGCGGCTTTGCGGTCGGCCGTCGAGGCTCGAGACTCGCTTCCGCCGGAAAACTGATCACCCAGGCCAGCCAGCGCCACGCGCTCGGGTTGTCTTTCATGATGCGCAGCCAGCCCTTGAGCTGCGCGTGCCTGAAGTTCCCGTGCTTGTCGCGCTGCTTGATGTCGTACATGTGGTGCACTGCGTGCGTGAGCTCGTGCAGCGCGACGACCGCGAGATTGGAGCCGGTCAGCCCGCGGTACAGCATCGCCTCCTGGCGCGAGAAGTGGTACCAGCCGAACGCATTGCCGCTTTCCGTTTTCGTGATGCTGCGGATCGTGACCGGGTGGCCGCCGACGAGGATGCGCTTGGGCATCTTCGGAGGCGGCGCGAAGGTGCCGTCGACCACGCGGTCGTAGCGCGCGCCGCTGCTCAAGTGTTCGCTGAGCAGCAGGTTGAACCACATCCACGCGGCGGGGTTTCGATGCGCAAACTCGACCAGACCGGTCGCGAAGCTGTGCGTGTAGGCCTCTTCGACGCAACCCTGCTGGCAGCCTTTGCTGAAGTGGCTCAGGCGGATGATGCTTTCAAAGAAGGCTTCGGCCAGCCGCATGCCCTGCAGGTCGCGCCGCAGTTCGATGCGCCCGTCTTCGACGTTGACGCAAGCCAGGCGGCGCCGGTCGTGCATCTGCGACTTTTCGAGGAACTGAACCTGCAGCCGATACGGCCCGAGCACGACTTGAAGCGGCGGCGCGCTCGCGCAGGCGCGCATCGACGCGGATTGGAGGGTGGAGGGGAGGATGGCGGACATGGTGGGGTGGACATCAGGGCGTGGGGCCGTCCTGAGGACGAACCGTTATAGACGGAAACCGTGTCCGCTCAGCGTAAACCCTGTGAAGCCAGGGTGATCCTGTGGGGGTTGTTCGTTGGATGAACGCTGTTCCCAGCGCAACCGTGGATCCCGGCTTTCGCCGGGATGACGACTCCACTACTTCTTTTTGAGAAGCGAACACTCGCTTCTATCGCTCGTCATACCGGCGGAAGCGATATCCACCCCCTCCAAGCTAGACCGCCCCGCCTATGCCAGCGGCCGCCCAATCGCCTCCCTCAGCGCCTCCAGCCGCTCTTCGTTCACCCGCCCGCCGGTGCGCGCCAGCGCGATCTGGCGCCGCGCCAACTCACGATAGAGCGCACCATGCGCCGGCCCCAGGGCGTCCAGTACGGCGACGTGCCGGGCGACCACGCTGGCATCGCCGCGCGACACCGGTCCCGCCAGCGCACCGGCCAACCCTTTGCTCTCGGCGGCAGCCAGCGTGCCGCGCGCAAGTGGCAGCAGCGCCTGCAGCGTCGCCTTTTCGTCAATCCCGAAGCTGCCCCAGACGGCCACCGCTTCGTCCAGCATCGACAGCAGGAAACTCGCGGCGAAGCTCGCAGCGCCGTGATAGAGCGCCCGTGCCCCAGCCGGCAGCACGATCACCCGCATTTGCAGCGCATCGGCGATCTGCCGCAGCTGCGCCTCCAGCACCGCCGGCCCCTCGATCGCAACGCTGCTGCCGGCCAGCAGACCGAGCGCGCGGTCCGGGTCGGAAAAGATCTGCAGCGGATGAAACCCGCCGGTCAGCGCGCCGCGGCGCTGCGCCGGTTCGAGCACCGCCACTTCGGTCGCACCACTGCAGTGCACGACACGTTGTCCGGCGCGCCATGGCAGCCGCGCGGCCAGCGGACCGATCTCATCGTCGGGCACCGTGAGAAACACAAGATCGGCCTCGGCTGCGATGTCGGCATTCACCGCTCGGCAGCCTGGAATCTCTTGCGCCAGCGCGGTCGCCGAAGTGGCGCTGCGGCTTGCGATCGCAACGACCGGCATGCCGTGGCGGGACAAGGCCTTGGCCAGCGTCGCACCCAGGCGGCCGGCACCGATGAACGCCACGGACGTCACGCAAATCCCCCTTCGCGGAAACCCCGAGCATGCCGCATCGCGTGCTGGCATGCGACCTGCTTTGCATCTTGCATACAAGACTGCATGCACAGAAACAGGGCAAGAATCGATGTCGACTGAACCGCGAACGCTGTCGGAGCTGACGCAGGCGCTGCGCGAAGGCACCTTGACGGTGCACGGGTTGATGCAGCGCGTGCTTGATGAACGTTCATCGTTCGCCCCCCAGGCGTGGATCACCGAGCATGCCGCGCCACAGTTGCTGGCGCGCGCCGATGACTGCGACGCCCAACTGCAGGCCCGAGGCGCGGCCGCCCTGGACGCCCAACCTCTGCTCGGCATCCCGTTCGCGCTGAAGGACAACATCGACGTGGCCGGTTGGCCGACAACCGCCGCCTGCCCGAGTTACGCGCCGGCGCCGGCCGCGCGGCACGCGAGTGTCGTGCAGCGTTTGGTGAACGCGGGGGCGATACCCGTCGGCAAGACCAACCTTGACCAGTTCGCCACCGGCCTGGTCGGCACACGTTCCCCGTTCGGTGCGGTGCCCAATCCGTTCGACCCTGCGCGGGTGAGCGGGGGGTCGAGCTCGGGCTCGGCCTATGTCGTCTCGACCGGCCAGGTGCCGTTCGCCCTAGGGACCGACACCGCGGGCTCGGGGCGCGTGCCGGCGGGGTTCTGCAACATCGCCGGGCTGAAGCCGACTCGCGGTTGGCTGTCGACGCACGGCGTCGTGCCGGCCTGCCGCAGCCTGGACTGCGTGTCGGTGTTCGCGCTGTCGCCAGAAGACGCGTGGACGGTCGCGAGCCTCGCCGCCGGCCTGGACCCGCTGGACCCGTTCAGCCGCAGCGCCGTGCCACCGCGGCTGCGCGTCGATCGCCTCGAGGACCTGCGCATCGGCGTGCCCGACCCGCTGGAGTTTTTCGGCGATACCGTGGCCGCCCAGGCCTTCGATTCCGCGCTCGCGGCCTTGCGCGGCCTCGGCTGCCGGGTGGTCCCCGTGCCGTTCGCGCCGCTGGAGCGCGCGGCGAGCCTGCTCTACCAGGGCCCGTGGGTGGCCGAGCGCTATGCGGCGGTTGGCGAGTTCCTGGCCCGCCGCCCGGCGGACGCCGACCCCACGGTGTCGGCCATCGTGCTCGGCGGCGCGGACGCGAGCGCGCACGACCTGTTCCACGCCCAGCACGAGATGGAGGCGCTGCGCGCGCAGGCCGCGCGGCAGTGGAACGACATCGACGTGTTGTTCGTGCCCACCGCACCGACGCATCCGGCGATCGCCGACCTGCGCGCCGACCCGTTCGAGCCGAACCGCCGGCTCGGCCACTACACGAACTTCGTCAACCTGCTCGACATGGCGGCGCATGCGTTGCCGGGGCCGTTCCGCAGCGACGGGCTGCCGGCCGGCGTGACCTTGATCGGCCCGGCGTTCAGCGACTTCGCATTGGCCCAGCTTGCAACCCGTCTCGCGCGCTCGCTTCAACCCACGGCGGGCGCGATGCGCCACGCCCTCGGTGTGGCGCCGTCGCTTGCCGCCGCCGTGCCGGCGCGGCCAGTGCGCCTCGTCGCGGTCGGCGCCCACATGGGTGGCCTCGCGCTGAACTGGCAGTTCCAGGAACGCGGCGCCCGCCTCGTCGCGCGCACGACGACCGCGCCGCACTATCGGATGTATTCGCTGACCGGCACCACGCCGACGCGGCCCGGTCTCGTTCACGTCGGCCCGGCCGACGGCCGGGCGATCGAGGTCGAGGTGTGGGAGATGGACAGCGCCCACGTCGGCAGTTTTCTCGCGCTCGTCGGCGCGCCGCTCGCGCTCGGCACCGTCGAGCTCGCCGACGGCAGCAGCGAACGCGGCTTCGTCTGCGAACCGCGCGGCGTCGCCGCCGGCAGCCCCGCGCTCGACATCACCCACCACGGCGGCTGGCGAGGTTTCCTCGCTTCGCTCGCCTCCTGATTCACCACCCGTCCACTCGCCCACGGAGCTCTCGATGACCTCACTGAACACCCTGTCCCGTCTCGCTGCCGCGCTGGTCCTGGCCGGCACGCTCGCCGCTCCGGCGCTGGCCCAGGACCGCAAGGAGACGCTGGTCGTCGCCAATGAATTCGGTCCCAACATGCTGGACATCCACGGCGTCGGCGCGAACCGTCCCGCTTACGGCGTGGCGTGGATCGCCTACGACCGGCTGATGACCTACGGCCGCAAGAAGCTCGCCGACGGCACGCTCAGCTACGACTACGCCAAGCTCGAGCCCGAGCTTGCCGAGCGCTGGGAGATGGCCAAGGACGGCAACAGCGTGACCTTCTTCCTGCGCAAGAACGCGACCTTCCACGACGGTACGCCGGTCACGGCCGCCGACGTGAAATGGAGCTTCGAGCGCGCGCTCGGCATGGGCGGCTTTCCGACCTTCCAGATGAAGGCCGGCTCGCTCGAACAACCCGCGCAGTTCGAGGTGGTGGACACGCACACCTTGCGTGTGAACTTCCTGCGCAAGGACAAATTGACGATGCCGGACCTCGCAGTGCCGGTGACCTCGATCTACAACTCGACGCTCGCGAAGAAACACGCGACCGCCGACGACCCGTGGGCCGCCACCTGGCTGAAGAACAACACGGCCGGCGGCGGCGCCTACAAGGTCGAGAACTACCGCCCCGGCCAGGAAATCGTCTACACGCGCTTCGATGCCTGGAAGAGCGGGCCGCTGCCGCAGATCAAGCGCGTGATCCAGCGCGACGTGCCGTCGGCCGGCAACCGCCGCGCGCTGCTGCTGCGCGGCGACATCGACATGACCTACGAGATGCCGCCGAAGGACTTCGCCGAGCTCGGCAGCGAAAAGCACAAGATCAAGGTCGCCAGCACGCCGATCGAGAACGCGATCTGGTACCTGGGCATGAACACGGCCAAGCCGCCGTTCAACAGCACCAAAGTGCGCCAGGCCGTCGCCTACGCGCTGCCCTACGACAAGATGAACGACAGCGCGCTTTACGGCCGCGGCGTGAAGCTCTACGGCGCGAGCAACGACCCGAAGGTGCCGGCCTGGCCGCAGGCGCACGGCTACAAGACCGACATCGCGAAGGCGCGCGCGCTGATGAAGGAAGCGGGCCTCGAGAACGGCTTCGAGACCACGCTGTCCTTCGACCTGGGCGGCGCGACGGTCGGCGAGCCGATGGCGGTGCTGATCCAGGAGTCGCTCGCGCAGATCGGCATCAAGACGAGCATCAACAAGGTGCCCGGCGCCAACTGGCGCGCGGCGCTGCTGAAGAAGGACATGCCGCTGTTGATCAACCGCTTCGGCGGCTGGCTGAACTACCCGGAGTACTTCTTCTTCTGGACCTACCACGGCCAGAACGCGGTGTTCAACACGATGAGCTACCAGAACGCGACACTCGACAAGATGATCACGAACGCGCGTTTCGCCGAGAGCAAGCCGCTGTACGACGGGATGGTGAAGGACATGGTGAAGGTCGCCTTCGACGAGGTGCCGCGCGTGCCGCTGTTCCAGCCGGTGATGGACGTGGCGATGCAGCCGAATATCTCTGGCTACACGTACTGGTTTCATTTGCAGCCGGACTATCGGCAGATCGTGAAGAAGTGAACCACCCCCGATGCTGAAGATCATCGCCAAGCGCCTGCTCGGCGCCCTGCCGAACATCATCGGCGTCGTCGTCATCACCTTCCTGCTGACACGCGCGCTGCCGGGCGACCCGGCGGCGTTCTTCGCCGGCCAGGCGGCCACCGAAGAGGCGGTGCAGGAGATCCGCGTCAAGCTCGGCCTGGACAAGCCGCTGCCGGTGCAGTTCTGGGTTTACCTGACCGACCTCGTGCGCGGCGACCTCGGTGTCTCGCTGTCCAGCGGCCAGCCGGTGCTGCAGGAGCTCGTCACGCGCCTGCCGGCCTCGCTCGAGCTCACGCTGGCCGGCCTGGTGTTCGCGGTGGCCGTCGCGATCCCGCTGGGCATCGCCGCGGCCACTCGCCCGAACTCCTGGGTCGACCACTTGTGCCGAGGCATCACGACCGCCGGCGTGTCGCTGCCCACGTTCTTCACAGGCCTGCTGCTCGCCTACGTCTTCTACTTCCTGCTCGGGTGGGCGCCGGCGCCGCTGGGCCGGCTCGACCCCTACCTCTCGCCGCCGGCGAACGTGACCGGCTTCTACACGATCGACAGCTTGGTCGCCGGCGAACCGGCGCTGTTCGTCGCCTCGGTGAAGCAGTTGATTCTTCCGGCGCTGACGCTCGGCCTGTTCGTGCTGGCGCCGCTTGCGCGCATGACGCGTGCCTCGATGCTGGGCGTGCTGTCGGCCGACTTCGTGCGCACGGCGCGCGCGTCGGGCCTGAAGCCGTCGACGGTGCTGTTTCGCTATGCCTTTCGCAACGCGCTGCTGCCGGTGATCACGACCTTGGGCATGGTGTTTTCGTTCCTGCTCGGCTCCAACGTGCTGGTCGAGAAGGTGTTCGCCTGGCCCGGCATCGGCTCGTTCGCGATCGAAGCGCTGGTGTCCAGCGACTACGCGCCGGTGCAGGGGTTCGTGCTGACGATGGCAGTGCTCTACGTGCTGCTGAATCTCGCGATCGACATCGTGTATGGGCTTGTGGATCCGCGCATTCGATTGGAAGCCTGAAATGTCCGCCGTGCTCGCTCCCACCCCGATCCGACCGCCGTCGCGCTGGGCGCACTGGCGCTACATCCTCAGCGACAACCCGCTGACCTTCGCGTCCGGCATCCTCTTCCTGTTCTTCGTGCTGATCGCGTTGATCGGCCCATGGATCGCGCCGCACGATCCGCTGGCGAGCAACGTCGGCACGCCGCTGTCGCCGCCGTCGATGCAGCACTGGTTCGGCACCGATTCACTGGGCCGCGACATCCTCTCTCGCGTGATCGTTGCCACCCGGCTGGACTTCGGCATCGCCACCAGCGCGGTCGCGTTGTCGTTCGTGATCGGCGGGCTGCTCGGCGCCTGCGGCGGCTACTACGGCGGCCGGCTCGACCGCCTCGTCGGTCGGCTCGCCGACATGGTGATGGCCTTTCCGCTGTTCGTGCTCGCGCTGGGCATCGTCGCGGCGATGGGCAACACGGTTGCGAACATCGTGCTCGCGACGGCGGTGATCAACCTGCCCTTCTACATCCGCGTCGCGCGCGCCGAGGTCAACGTGCGGCGCGACGCCGGCTTCGTCGAGGCCGCGCGGCTTGCCGGCAACTCCAACGCACGCATCTTGCTTGTGCACCTGATCCCGAACGCGATGCCGCCGATGATGGTGCAGCTGTCCTTGAACATGGGGTGGGCGATCCTGAACGCGGCCGGTCTGTCGTTCATCGGGCTCGGCGTGCGCTCGCCGGAGGCCGAGTGGGGGATCATGGTCGCCGAAGGCGCGCAGTACATCGTCTCCGGCGAATGGTGGGTCGCGCTGTTCCCGGGCGCCGTGCTGATGCTCGCGGTGTTCTGCTTCAACCTGCTGGGCGACGGCCTGCGCGACCTGATCGATCCGCGGAGGCGTACATGAGCACGGCGCCGAGCCGCCTCAAGCCGGGCTCCGCCCCCTCGGGGGGCAGGCGCGAAGCGCCGTGGGGGCAAACATGAAGTCTGCCTTGCTGGACGTGTCGGACCTGTCGCTCGAATTCCGCACCCGCAGCGGCACCGTGCATGCGTTGCAGGACGTCGCGCTCACGCTCGACAAGGGCGAAACCGTCGGCCTCGTCGGCGAATCCGGCTCCGGCAAGAGCGTGCTGAGCTTCGCGCTGCTGGGCCTGTCGGACAAGGCCGCGCGCGTGACCTCCGGCCGCGCGGTGTTCGACGGCTTCTCGCTGATCGGCGCACGCGAGTCCGACCTCGCCGATCTGCGGGGCCGCGAGATCTCGATGATCTTCCAGAACCCGAAGGTCGCGCTGAACCCGATCCGCCAAGTCGGCCTGCAGATCCAGGACGTGCTCGCGCGCCACACGACGACCTTGCGCGCCGACCTGCGGGCTCGCGCGATCCAGTGCCTCGCCGACGTGAAGATTCCCGACCCCGAGCGGCGCTTCCACGCCTACCCGTTCGAGCTGTCCGGCGGCATGTGCCAGCGCGTGATGATCGCGCTGGCGCTGGCCTGCGGGCCGAAGCTGTTGATTGCCGACGAACCGACCACCGGGCTCGATGTGACCACGCAGGCCGCGATCATGGAGCTGATCGGCGAGCAGGCGCGCACCCGCGGCATGGCCACGCTGTTGATCACGCACGACCTCGCGCTCGCCGCGCAGAGCTGCGACCGCATCGTCGTGATGCATGCGGGTCACATGGTGGAGAGTGCGCCGACCGCGCAGCTGTTCGAGGCGCCCAGCCACCCGTACACGCGGCAGCTGATCGCCGCCACGCCGGTGGGGCGGGCGAGTCTGGCGCAGCTGGCGTCCATTCCCGGCAACCTGCCCGACTTGCGCCGCACGGACCTGCCCGCCTGCCGCTTCTCCGAGCGCTGCACGCAGCGCACGCCCGGCTGCGATGCGCCGCTGCCGGCCGTCGCGTTGAGCGACACGCATTGGGTGCGGTGCCATCACATCGACCGGGCGGGAAGGATGGCTGCATGAGCGACATCCTGCTCGAAGCAATCGACGTCGCGAAGCGTTTCCCGGTCAAGACGGCCACCGGCCACGGCGAGCTGCACGCCGTCGACGGCGTTTCTTTCGACATCCGTCGCGGCGAGACGGTCGGTCTGGTCGGCGAGTCGGGATGCGGCAAGTCCACGCTCGTGCGGCTGCTCACGCGCACGCTCGACCTGACCGAAGGCCAGGTGCGTTTCCTCGGCAAAGACCTCGCGCTCGTCAACGCGCGCACGATGCCCGAGCACCCGGTGCGGCGCGACGTGCAGATGGTGTTCCAGGACCCGCACGACAGCCTGAACCCGCGCTACACCGCGTTCGACACGATCGCCGAGCCGCTGCGGCTGCTCGAAGGCCTGCGCGAACCGCAGGCGCTGCGCGAACGGGTGGAGCACACCGCCCACCAGGTGGGCTTGCCGCGCGAGCTGCTGCAGCGTTTTCCGCACCAGTTGTCGGGCGGACAGAAGGCGCGGGTCGGCATCGCGCGGGCAGTGGCGCTCAAACCGAAGCTGCTCGTGCTCGACGAGCCGACTGCGGCGCTCGACGTCTCGGTGCAAGTCGTCATCCTGCACCTGCTCGCGCAGCTGAAGGCGGACCTGGGCATGAGCTTCCTGTTCGTCTCGCATGACCTGAACGTCGTACGCTTGCTGTGCGACCGCGTGCTCGTGATGTACCTCGGCCGCATCGTCGAAAGCGGCCCGGCCGCCGACGTGTTCGCGCATCCGCAGCACCCGTACACCCGCGCGCTGGTCGGCTCCATTCCCGGCAGCGGCCGCCGCACGTCGGACCTGTTGATGCCGGTGGAGCCCAAGAGCCCCATCGATCCGAGCCCGACGACCTGTCGCTTCATGGGCCGCTGCCCGCACGGCACCGATGCCTGCACGCAGCGGCTTCCCGAGTTGTTGCCGACCGGCTTCGGCCATCATCACCGCGCCGCCTGCCACCGACTGGAACATCTGCCGGAGTTCTGAACATGGACACACCCGCCGACATCGCTGCCTACGTTGGCCACACGGCGCTGCTGCTCGACCTGACCCTGGACGACGCGCAGGTGCAGCGTGTCGCGCTGCACCTCTCACGCACCCGCGCCCTCGCATCGGCGCTGCGCGACGTGCCGCTGGGTGCGGAAGACGAGCTCGCGCAGATTTTCGAGCCCGCGCCGTTCCCGTCGGAGGACCCGGCATGAACGTCGGCATGGACACCGTCCGCGCCGTGGGTCGCGGCGAGATGCGGGCCGAGGAAGCGCTGGAGCAGTGCATCGACCGCATCGAGCGGACCGATGCGCGCATCAACGCCTTCACCGACCGCACGTTCGATCGCGCGCGGCGCGAAGCGAAGGCCGTCGACCGCAAGCGTGCAGCCGGCGAGCCGCTGGCGCCGCTGGCCGGCCTGCCGTACGCGGTGAAGAACCTGTTCGACATCGAAGGCGTGACCACACGCGCCGGCAGCAAGGTTCGAAACGGCGCGCCGCCTGCCGCTGCCGACGCCGTGCTCGTGCAGCGGCTGCGCGACGCCGGCGCGGTGCTGCTGGGCGCGCTGAACATGGACGAGTTCGCCTACGGCTTCACCACTGAGAACAGCCACCATGGCCCCACGCGCAACCCGCGAGACACGACGCGCGTGGCCGGCGGCTCCTCCGGCGGCTCGGCGGCCGCGGTGGCGGCGGGCCAGGTGCCGGTGACGCTCGGCTCCGACACGAACGGCTCGATCCGGGTGCCGAGCTCGCTGTGCGGCGTGTTCGGCCTGAAGCCCACCTTCGGCCGCCTGTCGCGGCGCGGCAGCTTCCCGTTCGTCGCGAGCATCGATCATCTGGGCCCGTTCGCGCGCTCGGTCGAGGACCTCGCCGCCGTCTACGACGCGATGCAGGGGGCCGACCCGCTCGATCCGGGTTGCCATGCGACGCGGGTGCAGCCCACGCTGCCGAGAATCGACGCCGGTGTCTCGGGGCTTCGCATTGGCGTGCTCGGCGGCTACTTCGACGAACACGCCGCGCCGGTGGCACGCAAGGCAATGGAGCTCGCCTCCGAGGCGCTGAAGGCCACGCCGGGCGTGACCTGGCCCGACGCCGCGCTCGGCCGCGCGGCGGCCTTCGTGATCACCGCCAGCGAGGGCGGCTCGCTGCACCTGCCGCAGCTGCGCGAGCGTGCGGCCGAATACGAGCCGCTGTCGGTCGACCGCTTCATCGCCGGCGCATTGCAGCCGGTCGACTGGTACCTGCGCGCGCAGCGCTTTCGCGCGCTCTACCGCCGCAAAGTGCTCGCGCTGTTCGAAGACTGGGACGTGCTGATCGCGCCGGCCACGCCGGTGCAGGCGACGGCGATCGGCACCGAGCAGTTCGAACTGAACGGCGCGATGGTTCCGGCGCGGCCGTCGATGGGGCTGCTGACGCAACCGATCTCGTTCGCCGGCTGTCCGGTCGTCGCGGTCCCGCTGTGGCCCGAAGGGCCGCTGCAGTTGCCGCTCGGCGTGCAGGTGATCGCCGCACCGTGGCGGGAGGACTTGGCGTTGCGCGTGGCGCGGGTGCTGGAGTCCGAAGGCGTCGCGACGGCACCGGCGGAGGGACTGTGATGCTCTCTCTCGCGATGGACATCAACCGCCCCGACGTGCTCGCCGAAGTCACCACCGTCTTCGCTCGCTACGAGCACGCGCTCGTGACCAACGACGTCGCCACGCTCGATGAGCTGTTCTGGCACAGCCCGCACACCATCCGCTACGGCACCGCCGAAAACCTCTACGGCATAGCCGAAATCCGCGCCTTCCGCGCCGCCCGCCCCGCCGCCGGCCTCGCACGCGACATCCTGCGCACCCAGATCACCACCTACGGCGAGCGCTTCGCCACCACCCACGTCGAATTCCGCCGCATCGGAAGCCCGCGCACCGGCCGCCAGACACAGACATGGCTGAAGACCCCCGACGGCTGGCGTATCGTGTCCGCGCATGTAAGCTTGATGGCATGACCATGTGCCCGGCATGACCCTGAAGCCGCTCGCGACCAAGAACAACCCGCGCGCCAACCCGCGCGAGATGACGCGCGCCGAAAGCGCCTACCGCCGCATCAAGGCCGCGATCTTCGATTTCGTGCTGCTGCCCGGTGAGGGCTTCACCGAAAGCGACATCGCCGAGCGCCTGGGCATGTCGCGCACTCCCGTGCGCGAGGCGCTGTTCCGGCTCGAGCTCGAAGGCTACGTGCAGGTGGCGTTCCGCAGCGGCTGGAGCGTGGCGCCGTTCGACTTTCGCAAGCTCGAGGAGCTGTACGACCTGCGCATCGTGCTCGAATGCACCGCCGTCGATCGCCTCTGCGCCGCGGAGCCGATGCCCGACCTCGGTCTGCTGAAGGCCGCCTGGCTGGTGCCCGAGAAGGACCGTCTCGCCGACACCACCGAGGTCGCCTCGCTCGACGAGGCCTTCCATTCCACCCTCGTCTCGGCCGCCGGCAACCACGAGATGGCACGCGTGCATGCCGACGTGACCGACGGCATTCGCATCGTGCGGCGGCTCGACTTCACGCAGCCGCCGCGCATCAGCGCCACCTACGACGAACATGCCAAGATCCTGAAGGCCATCCTCGGCCGCCGCGCCGAACCGGCCAAGCTGATGGTGCGCACGCACATCGAAGCAAGCAAGGCGGAGGTGCGCAAGATCACGATCCACAAGTTGCACAGCGCCCGGCCGGCCGCGGCGCAGATCTGAGCGGCTCATTCCCTTGGGGGAACACCCCCCGGCCGACATCATTGACGGGGCCGTACCCCGCATTCCGGGGTGCAGCTTCCCATCGCCGCCGCGATACAGTCGCCCGGGGCCGCCGGGATGGCGGTGAGGGGCTTGCGGGTCCACTAAAGAGCAGAGTCGGGGATTGCCATGGCAAGGGACAGGTTGAGGGCGTGGATCGGTGTGCTTGCGATGGTCCTCGCAGGCTGCGGCGGCGGAGGCGATGACGGGGACCCCCCCGGGCGCAACGCGAGTGTCTCGATCGACGCGAGAACCGTCTCCCGGACGGTCACGCTCGGCGATCCCGGCCCGGTCGAGGTGTTGACGCTGACCATCAGCGACGGGCCGCCCGAGGGCCTCTACGCCGGCGCCGCTCACACGGCGAACGGCTTGTCGACCATGTCCATCGAACCGGCCACGGAAACGACCGCACGGGTACAGCTGGTCTTCAAGAACGGCTGGAGTCTCGCTGCAGGAAGCTACACCGACACGGTGGAGATCGCGGTCTGCCGGGATGAGCAGTGCGCGGATCACGTCCGAGGCAGCCCGCTGATCGTCACGACCACCTATACGGTAGACAGCGGCGGAGCCGTGTCGATCGACCGGACCTCCGTCGAACTCACCTTGCCGAACAGCCAGACGGCGGCGGCGACCGAGAGCCTCACGATCACCTTGGCCGGCACCGCTCCAGCAAACCCGTTGCATGTGCGGCCGACCACGACCGGCTACGGCGTGAACTGGATCGACGTCACTTCCGTGTCGGCTTCGGCGACTCGCGTGGACTTGCAGTTCGGCGCCCCGAGCGACCGGGCACCGGGTGTGTACACCGACTCGATAACGCTGCAGGTCTGCTACGACTACGACTGCATCCACGAAGTGGCAGGCAGCCCGTTTCTCGTCACGACCTCCTACACCGTCACCAGCGACGCACTGCCGGAACCGGGCGTCACGCCCTTGACCGTCTCGTCCCGCACCGGATTGCCGCACGACGTCGTCGACGCGAAATTCAGCGGTGCCCTGAACGCGGTCATCATGGTGTCGTCCTGGCCGCACAACGCCCTCTACGTGGTTGACGCGGCCACTGGCGTGGAGAAGCAGGTGCCGCTGAGCAGGACGCCCACGAGGGTCGCGCTCAGCCCGGACGGCACCCAAGCGGCGGTGGGGCACGATGCGCGGGTAAGCCATGTCGACCTGATGTCGGTCGGCGTGTCAGGATCCGCCGCGCCGGCGGTGTTGAATGTGTCCGCGCCCGTCGGCGACCTCGTCCTCGACGGGCGCGGCAAGATTCACGTTTTCCCGGCAGCGGACCAATGGGTGGACGTGCATTCGATCGATATTGCGACCAACACCGAGACGCTCAGTGCCTTGGCGTATTCCGGAGCCCGTGTGGCACTCCACCCCGACGGCGACCACGTCTATGCGGCGGACACCGCTATCAGCCCGGATGACATCGAGAACTTCGACATCTCGTCGGGCCAGGCCGTGTCCCTCGGCGACTCGCCTTATCACGGCGACTACGCGTTCTGCGGAAATCTTTGGTTCAGCGAAGACGGTGCCACGATCTACACGGCGTGCGGCAACACGTTCCGCTCATCGACGATCCGCAGCCAAGACATGCTGTACACCGGTGCGATGACGCTGTCGAGGGCGACGTATCGCTTCGTCATCATGTCGCTGAGCCACTCCGCCGCCGCCAACGAGATCGTTCTCGTCGAGCAGACGCAGTACGAATGCCGGCTCGATGCCTACATGCTGGACTCCTGTGCATCGCACTTCAACACCTACGAGAGCGACTCTCTCAGTCAAACCGCGAAACTCTCGATCCCTCCCGTCGCGGTATCCGGTGCCAGCTATGTGCAACTCGGTCTGTTCGTGTTCCACCGGAACGACGGGGCGAAGGTGCTGGTGAGCCGGCTCCTTGGCATGGCGGACCCGAACAGCGAGTTCTACTTGAGCGTGGTGCCCTGACGCGACGGAACCCCACGCCGGCGCGAAGGTCGGAACACCAGCCCCTCAACAGCCGCAGCGAGAGCCTTTATGAAAAGAACCTTCCTCTTCGTGATGACCAACATCGCGATCCTGGTCGTGCTGAGCATCGCCGTGCGCGTGCTCGGCCTGGACCGCTATCTCACCGAGCAGGGCATCAACTACGGCTCCTTGCTGGTGTTCGCCGCGGTCTTCGGCATGGGCGGCGCCTTCATCTCGCTCGCGCTGTCGAAGTGGTCGGCCAAGCGAATGGTCGGCGCCAAGGTGATCGCGCAGCCGGCGAATGCCACCGAGCAGTGGGTGTGGGACACCGTGTCGCGCCAGGCCAAGGCCGCCGGCATCGGCATGCCCGAGGTCGCGATCTACGACGCGCCCGAGGTGAACGCGTTCGCGACCGGCATGAACAAGAACAACGCGCTGGTGGCCGTGTCCACCGGGCTGCTGCGCGCGATGGACCGCGACGAGGCGGAGGCGGTGCTCGCGCACGAGGTCTCGCACGTCGCGAACGGCGACATGGTCACGCTGGCGCTGATCCAGGGGGTGCTGAATACCTTCGTGATCTTCCTGTCGCGCATCATCGGCCACCTGATCGACCGAGTGGTGTTCAAGACCGAACGCGGTTACGGCCCCGGCTTCATGGTCGTGTCTATCCTCTCGCAGATCGTGCTGGGCGTGCTCGCATCGATCATCGTGATGTGGTTCAGCCGCCGCCGCGAGTTTCGCGCCGATGCCGGCAGCGCGCAGCTTGCCGGCCGCGAGAAGATGGTCGCCGCGCTGCGCCGGCTGCAGCAGCAGCAAGGCGCATCGACCTTGCCGGAAAAGATCACCGCGTTCGGCATCTCGGGCCCCATCGGCGGCGGATTGAAGCGGCTGTTCATGACGCATCCGCCGCTCGAAGAACGCATCGCCGCGCTGAACGGCTGAACCACCCCCTACGCGCTTCGCGCGCCCCCTCAAGGGGGCTGAGCCCGGACACGAAAGGTCCAGTGGACCTTTCGTGCCTGGCGAAGGGCCG